>JAGBFY010000574.1 GCA_017936245.1 Kiritimatiellia bacterium | reverse complement strand
CCGCAAGGGTCGTCTTTCCGCATCCCGGAGGACCGTAGAAGATTACGTTTGTAAGCCTGTCCGCCTCAATAACCCTGCGCAGCAGCTTGCCTGAACCGAGGATATGATCCTGTCCTGCGACCTCATCGATCGTACGAGGCCTCATCCTTGCCGCAAGCGGCTCTGTTTCACCGTAATTCACACGCCGAATTATACCATAAAAGCAATGTGCCGGTTGCGGAGCGGAGCATCAGGCAAAGGATGGTGAATGCAAGGCGTTCTTAGTAAGTGTGAACATGGTATGGTATAATGTGCAGTCATGAGCCATCTGATAGAGATTAGAGATCTTAAGAAGATTTACTCCGCAGGCGAGGAACCTGTGGCTGCGCTTGACGGCGTTTCGCTTGAGATTGACAACGGCGAGTTCGTCGCCATTATGGGGGCATCCGGTTCTGGTAAATCCACGATGCTGAACATTCTTGGCTGTCTGGACGTGCCAACTTCGGGAAGCTATCTGCTTGATGGCGTGGAGGTCGCGCGTCGCAGCCGCAAGGAGCTTGCGATTATCCGCAACCAGAAGCTGGGGTTCGTGTTCCAGAACTTCAATCTTCTTCCGCGTACGAGCGCAATCGAGAATGTAGAATTGCCCGATATCTATCTTGGACGTCTATCCCATGCAAAACGCCGCCGCAGGGCTTTGGAACTGCTCAAAAGGGTAGGTCTTTCCGGACGCGGCACCCACACTCCGGCGGAGCTTTCGGGTGGTCAGCAGCAGCGTGTCGCAATCGCCCGTGCTCTCATGAACGAGCCTCCGGTGCTCTTCGCAGACGAGCCTACAGGCAATCTCGACACAAAATCGTCCATCGAAATCATGAACCTCTTCACCGAACTCTCTCGCGAGGGCATAACGATCGTGATGGTGACTCACGAGGATGACATCGCTGCGTATGCAACCAGACATCTCGTTATGCGCGACGGTAAACTCATCAAGGACGACAAGGTGCGGTAAGATGAATCTTATTATGATATTCAAGGTTGCGCTTCTCGCAATTGCGCGGAACAAGACGCGTTCGCTCCTTACATGTCTCGGCATTATCGTCGGCATTGCCGCCGTTATTGCGGTGTTGGCCATCGGCAAGGGTGCATCCACGATGATGGTCAAGGAAATCTCATCCATGGGGAACAACCTTGTGATGGTGTTCCCGGAGCGTCGGAGCCGCGATGCGGTGTCCGTCGGAATGGGGCAGGGACAGACCATGACGGCAGGCGATGCGCAGGCGATCAAGCGAGAGCTGTCGCATCTCGTATCCGCTGTTTCACCGACCGTCAATGTGACGTGCCAGATAATCTATCAAGGCAAGAACTGGCAGAGCCGTGTGAGCGGCGTCTCCACCGACATGCCGAGCATCCGCAACTGGAATGTCGGGGAAGGGCGGTTCTTCTCCGAGGACGAGGAGCGCGGATATCAACGCGTGTGCGTTATCGGCACTACGGTGAAGAACAACCTTTTTGGCGAGGACGATGCGATCGGTCGCACCATCCGTTTGAGGGATATGCCGTTCAAGGTCGTCGGGGTCCTCGAATCCAAGGGCGCGAACGGTTGGGGCCAGGACCAGGACGATACCGTGATGGCGCCGTACACCACAGTGGGACGAGTCCTTCAGCGTTCGACGTTCAAGTCCATCAACATGATGAACCTGTCGCTCCATTCTATGGACGACCTGGCTGAGGCAAAGCGCGAGATAACCGCGCTTCTGCGCCAAAGGCACCGTCTTGCCGACTATCAGGACGACGATTTCGAGACTCGCGACACGACCGAGATCATGAACACCATCGGGTCGGTATCAAGCCTCATGACCATCCTTCTTACTGCTGTGGCGGCGATTTCGCTTCTTGTCGGCGGTATCGGCATCATGAACATCATGCTTGTGTCGGTGACGGAACGTATCAAGGAGATCGGCCTCAGAATGGCCATCGGCGCGACGCCCGTGAACATTCTCGGGCAGTTCATCCTTGAGGCGATAGTCCTTTCGACGGTAGGCGGCGCGATCGGCGTAGCGGTAGGTGTCGGCGGCGCAAGGCTCATCGGCGAACTTCAGAACTGGCCGATACTTATCGAATGGAGCAGTGCGCTTGGAGCCTTCCTGTTCTCATCCTTTGTTGGACTCTTCTTCGGATTCTACCCCGCCTATCGCGCGTCGAAGCTTAATCCCATTGATTGTCTCCGTTACGAATAAAGAAGACGGATATGGTATAATTGCAGACAAGGACTAAGTCACAAACAGGGAGGAACAGTATATGAAAATCACATTTCTCGGCGCCGCTCGTACAACGACCGGTTCCATGCACCTTGTTGAAGCCTGTGGAAAGAGGATCCTTTTGGATTGCGGCCTTTATCAGGGCCACCGCAAGGAGGCGTTCGAGAAGAACCGCAATCTCGCCGTTGATGCAAAGACCATCGATTTTGTGATTCTTTCCCACGCCCACATCGACCATTCCGGGAACCTTCCGCAGCTGGTGAAGCATGGGTTCAAGGGACGGGTTTTCGCCCGCAGCCAGACGGTTGACCTTTGCGATGTTCTGCTGCGCGACTCCTGTTTCCTGCAGCGGCGCGACATTGAATACGTGAACAAGAAGCGTCGCGCCCAGGGCAAGAGGCTCTTCGAGGAGCTTTACAACGAAGAGGATGTGGACCGTCTGATGCAGTTGATGACGCCGGTCCATCTGCATACGCCTACAGTTATTGCGCCGGGACTGACGCTCACGTTCTACAATGCAGGACACATCCTCGGTTCCGCGCTTGTTCAGCTTGATGTGACCGGAGGCAAGGGACACAACCACAGGTTGCTCTTTTCGGGCGACCTCGGCCAGCCCAACCAGCCGATTCTTCGGCACTATGAGTATCCGGAGGGAGCGGACATCCTGCTCATCGAATCTACATATGCCGACAGGCTTCATCCCACCGCCGGATCGGTGCAGGACAAGCTGGAGATGCTTGTGGAGAAGATATACCGCCACAACTCCAAGCTTCTCATTCCGGCGTTTTCGGTGGGGCGCACCCAGCAGATCATCTACTACCTGAACCGTCTTGCGATGGCTGGGAAACTGCCGAAGATTCCGATCTACATCGATTCGCCTCTCTCCCAGAAGGCGACGAAGATATACGGAAACCACATCGGCTGCTACAATGAAGAGGCGCTTGAGATGATCAAGCAGGGACGAAGCCCGCTTCACGTGGAGGGGATGCACTTCATCACCACTCCGGAGGAGTCCATGTCGCTGAACGACAAGCCCGGCCCCATGATCATAATCGCGGCATCCGGCATGTGCGAAGGCGGTCGCGTGGTCCATCACTTGAAGCAGATCGTCACCGATCCGTGGAACATCATTCTGATCGTAGGCTTCCAGGCTGAGAACACGCTCGGCCGCCGCATCGTGGAGGAGCGCAATCCGATCCGCATACTTGGAGAAGAACTCGAGCTGAACGCACGTGTGGAGACGATCAACGCGCTATCCGCGCATGCGGATCGCAACGGTCTCATGGACTGGTACAGGAAGGTCGGCAAGAACGTGAAACATGCGTTCGCGATACACGGCGAGCCTGAGAAGGTGGAGGCCATGCGTGAACTTCTTCTCGAATATGGTGCGCCCAATGCAACCGCACCTGTCCCCGGTCAGACATTCGTCTTTGACTGAGGTGAAATTATGGTATAATCTGCGCCCAAATAAGAAAGAAAGAATCATGACACTTGCAGAACTTGAAGAAGGCAAAAAGATTTCATTGGCGGAGATCGCGGCGGCTGAAGGCGCGGATGCCGTCGAGGCTCTCCGTGTAAAGTACGTTGGCCGCAACGGGTCTATCCCCGCATTGATCAAGGCTATGAAGGATGTTCCGAAGGAGGAGCGTCCTGCGTTTGGTAAAGCGGTACAGGCCTGGAAGAAAGAGGTTGAGGACGCGCTTGCCGCAAAGGGGGCGGGAGCTTCCAAGGCTGCTTCCGGCAAGGTCGAGAATGTAGATGTGACACGTCCCGGAATTTGGCCGGAGCTTGGTGCGGCGCATCCGATTTCGAAGGTGATTGCTGAATCTGCCCGCATTTTCTCGCGTCTTGGCTTCACGGTTGCCGATGGTCCGGATATCGAGAATCCCTTCAACAACTTTACGGCCCTCAATACGCCTCCGCACCATCCTTCGCAGGATCGCTCTGATACATTCTGGCTCGCGGCAGATGCGCTTCTGCGTACGCAGACGTCTCCTGTGCAGATACGCACGATGATGCAGAACAAGCCTCCAGTACGCGTGATATGCCCTGGCCGCACATACCGCCGTGACACGACGGATGCCACGCATTCGGCAAACTTCCACCAGATCGAAGGTCTTTACGTGGATGTGAAGCCCGTGTCCCTCGCGGATCTCAAGAGCGTTCTTTCCTATTTCGCAAAGGAGATGATGGGCGATGGCGGAGTCCGTTTCCGTCCTCACTTCTTCCCGTTCACCGAGCCGAGCGTTGAGGTGGACTTCCGCTGTCATGTGTGCAAGGGCGCGGGCTGCAAGGTGTGCAAGCAGTCGGGTTGGATTGAGATCGCCGGCGCAGGCATGGTCGATCCCCGTGTGTTCGGTCATGTCGGCTGGAACCCAGAGGAGGTGTCCGGTTACGCGTTCGGTTTCGGTGTTGAGCGCATCGCGATGATCAAGTACGGAATTCCTGACATCCGCTGGCTTTACGAGAACGACCTGCGCTTCCTTGCGCAGACTGCCTAAAGAAGTCATATGCTTTCATTTCAGCAAGGGCAGAAACAGTCGCAGCAGCTGGCGCCTGCCGTGCGCCGGTCTATTCGCATGCTTGCGATGAATCTGCCCGATCTCCGTCAGGAGATTGTCCGCGAAATATCGCTCAATCCCGTGATTGAAGATGTCGATCACGTGCTGGAGCGTCCGATAGACGATGCGGTTTCGCAGAATGAGAGGCGTGAAAACGAAAATTCCTCCGCAATGCCGGAGGATGAGGCTGTTCCTTCCGTCAATCCAAATGAAGATGATCTGGAGCGTAGGCAGCGTTTCTTTGACAGCCAGGTAGAGGAAGAGACTCTCCACGATCATCTTGAACGCCAGATTCCGGTGTCCGATTTGCCGCCCGGCGACTACGCCCTTGCTGAAACCCTTATCGGAAACCTGAATGACGATGGATATTTCGACGGCTCTCTGCCTGACGTGGTGATGGTGTCCGGCGAGAGCGAAGCGCATGTGCTTGAGGTTCTTGCGGCGATAGGGCGCTTCGATCCTCTTGGATGCGGAGCGAGAAGCCTCAGGGAGTGTCTCCTTGCCCAGATGGATAAGCTGGACGACTCCCCGTGGGAGAATGAAGTGCGGCTTCTTATCGAAAACCATCTTGAGGACATTGCCGCCGGAAGGGTTGCGAAGATACTTGCTGCTCTTGACATCACCCGTGCGGATTACGCCAAGGCGTTGCGGGAGCTGAGAACGCTTGATCCGAAGCCTGGGCGGGCATTCCCCGGTTCTGGGGATTCAAACCGCATCGTGAAACCTGAAGTGCATGCGGTTCTGCGCAACGGACGCTGGATTGCGGAGGTTGACGACCGCTCTCTCCCGGAAATCAAGATATCTCCGAGATACATCAAGATGCTGGAGGATCCATCCGTCTCCAAAGAGACGAAGGAGTATCTTGCGGAACGTCTTGCCGCCGCGCATCAGCTGAACGATGCTATAGAGCACCGGGAGGATACGATTCGTTCCATAGCGCAGGAGATATTCGACCGACAGCCGGGTTTCTTCGAATCGGGACTGAAAGGCTTGAAGCCTCTTACGATGGTTGAGATTGCCGAGAAGGTAGGTGTCCATCCCACTACCGTTTCCCGTACGGTGAACGACAAGTACGTGTCGACACCGAAGGGTGTTGTGGAACTTCGCAGGTTCTTCACTCAGGGCATAGAGAACTCCGAAGGAGAGATGGTGGTCAAGGAAGCGGTGCATGATGCCCTCAAGGCCATAGTCGACCGGGAGGACAAGAGCCGTCCTCTATCTGATGAGGCGATAGCCGCCAAGTTGAAAGAGCAAGGGTTTCCCGTCGCCCGCCGGACTGTTGCGAAATATCGTGGCTTTCTCGGAATCCCCGGTACGTCCGAAAGGCGTGTCAGATGACATGGCGCGAACGTATCGCCGCCTACCATGACGTGTACCGTCTCGTATGGCCGTTGGCCCTTGGCATGGCGAACAACGCGGTGATGCAGTTTGTCGACCGCGTATTTCTGTCCAACGAATCGACGGCTTCCCTTGAAGCCGTGCTTCCTGCTTCGATGCTTGCGCTGCTGTTTGTCGGATTTTTCCAGTCAGTGGTGGCGTATTCCGGAACGTTTGTCGCACAGTATTACGGTGCGGGGGTTGAGGATGGATGCCGTACGAGCTATAGGGCCGGGCTTTTCCTTTCTGTCATATTCGGTGCTGTGTTGCTTTGTCTTGTACCGTTGGGGAATCTGGTGTTCGATTTTGTGGGACACTCCCCTGAAGTGCTTGAGAGGGAGAAAACGTATTATTCCATAACCGTAGCCGGCGGCTTCGCGATGTGCGGAATGATGGCGGCAAGCGGATACTTTACGGGAAGGGGAAAGACCAGGTTGGTGTTCTGGGTGAACCTTCTCGGTAACGTGCTGAATATTCTTTTTGACTATCTGTTCATCTTTGGATTCGATACAGGTGTGCCGGGATTGCGTCTTAAGCCTTGCGGGATTGCAGGTGCGGCATGGGCCACGATCATCGCCCAGATTGTGCAGATGCTTGCGCTGAATGCAATTGCCCTTAAAGAGACGATGCACATGCGCAAGGCTCTCCCTGAAGAGCCTCAATGCAGGGACGGCATCGGTCAATTGATGGTGAAGATTCTTCGCTATGGCATACCGTCGGGTGTGCAGTCGATGCTGAACATCCTTTCATTTGTCATTTTCGTGTTTCTCACGGGCAAGGTCGGAGATCTGGCTTTTGCCGTCTCGAATGCCGCTTTCACGGTGAACTATCTTCTGATAGCCCCGATAGAGGGAATAGCGATCGGCGCGGGCGTGCTTGTCGGGCAGCATCAGGGGGCGGGCGATTCCCAGGGGGCGTTCCAGAGCGGGAACAGGGCGATTGTGCTCGGCGAATTGTATGTGATTGTCGCCACTACTCTCGTGCTTGTGTTCAACCGTGAACTCCTGATGATGTTTGCGGGAGGCGTTCCTCCTGCGGAACAGGAGGCGTTTCTCTCTCTCGGTTTTCAGCTTTTTGTGCTGATGGTCCTGTGGCAGTACTGTGATGTCGCGGACGTGATACTTTCCGGTGCGTTGAAGGGGGCGGGCGACACTCGCTTTGTGATGGTGTGGATGTTCATCATGGCGTTTCCGTTCTGGATGCCAATACTTTTCGTGACGTATTGGCTCCATCCCACGATGGTCGCACTGTGGTCGACGATGGTTGTGTACGTATTCGTGTTCTTCGTCGGCACATGGATCCGAT
The DNA here is from genome assembly GCA_017936245.1 of Kiritimatiellia bacterium. Lineage (GTDB taxonomy): Bacteria > Verrucomicrobiota > Kiritimatiellia > RFP12 > UBA1067 > UBA1731. The sequence continues at coordinate 895 of JAGBFY010000574.1, read as the reverse complement.
GGACGAAAGGCCCGTGGCGTAAGATCCGCCTCATAGCCTGATTCTACCTCGAAGATGCGCGGTGGCTTTCCCTTCCCCCCATGCCCAGTTTTAGTGTCGCCTTTGGTGACGGATCGGGGCGATTTTGATATACTGTAGGACAAAAACAAAAGGAGAACTGAAATGAACCTCAACAGAAGAGCATTTCTCGGAACGGCACTCGGCGCTGCGGCCATGGGTGGATGTCGCACAGCGGCGACAGTCGCAAAGGTGCCTGAATATGATTTCAAGTGGATAGATCTCATCCATTTCGGAATGAAGATGTGGGGAGATTTGCCTCGCGATTTTCCGCGCAAGGGCATCATGACGAAGTGCCTTACCGATGAGGAATATGCGATTCTGTGCCGTCCTGAACACAGGGATCTCAACAGGATGCATTTCGAAGAGCCGTTCTGGAAGGAACTCTCGCTCAAGCTCCGCCAGAGCGGATGCAATACGTTGATGATCGATGTCGGCGAAGGGCTCATCTATCCAAGCCATCCGGAACTCGCGCTGAAGGACAGCTGGTCTGCCGACCGTCTCAAGGCGGAGGTGGACCGTCTGCGTGGCATGGGATTTGAACTGATCCCAAAACTCAACTTCTCGACGACGCATGATGCATGGCTTGGTCCGTACGAGCGCATGGTATCCACGCCGAAATACTACGAGGTCTGCGCCGATGTGATCCGCGATACGATGGATGTGTTCGGTCCGGTGAAGGCGTTTCATATCGGGTTTGACGAAGAGGAGATGATCAGCTACCAGAAGGCCTCTTCCATGGTCATGTACCGTCAGGGCGATTTGTGGTGGCATGACATCAACTGGTTCGTCCGCGAGGTGGAGAAGTATGGCGCCCGTGCATGGATCTGGAGTGACT
>JAGBFY010000573.1 GCA_017936245.1 Kiritimatiellia bacterium | reverse complement strand
TCTGCATACCTCCGCTCTATCACACCGGCGCGAAGATGCACTGGTTCGGAAGCTTTCTCGTGGGCGGCAAGGCTGTGCTGCTCAAGGGTGTCCAGCCGGAGTGGGTGCTTCGCGCCGTAAGCGAGGAGAAGTGCACGATCGTGTGGCTTCTCGTTCCGTGGGCGCAGGACATCCTTGACTCCATCGAACGTGGGGACGTCAAGCTTGAGGATTACGCCCTTGACCAGTGGCGGCTCATGCATATCGGAGCGCAACCCGTTCCCCCGGCGCTCATCAAGCGCTGGAAGACGATCTTCCCGAAGCACGACTACGACACGAACTACGGCCTTTCCGAATCGACTGGTCCCGGTTCCGTCCATCTTGGCGTGGAGAACATTGACCATGTGGGCGCAATCGGCATAGCCGGGTACGGCTGGGAGACCAAGATAATCCGTCCTGACGGTTCGTCCGTTGCTCCTGGCGAGGTCGGTGAGCTCGCGCTCAAAGGTCCCGGCGTGATGAAGGAATACTACAAGAATCCGTCCGCCACGAAGGAGATTCTCTCTGAAGATGGATGGCTTCGCACCGGTGACATGGCCGAGGAACGCGACGGGTTCATATACCTTGTGGACCGCGCAAAGGATGTGATCATCACCGGAGGCGAGAATCTCTACCCTGTGCAGATCGAGGACTTCCTCCGTGCCAATCCGAAGGTTAAGGATGTTGCTGTCATCGGATTGCCAGATGCGCGTCTTGGCGAGATTGCCGCCGCCATAATCGAGGTGAAGGAGGGAGAGACTCTCTCCGAGGATGAGGTTAACCGGTTCTGCTTGGAGCTGCCGCGCTACAAGCGTCCGCGCAAGCTCATCTTCGCCCCTGTTCCGCGCAATCCCACCGGCAAGATCGAGAAGCCGAAACTGCGCAAGATGTACGGTGCGGATTCGCTTGTCGCCCAGCAGAACGGCATAGGGGTCTGACCGGCGTATGGGCTGACGCATGGCCGGGGAGACGCACAAGACCACGGCGCTGGTTCTGGACATCCGTCCGTGGTCGCGTACAAGCCACATCGTGACGTGGCTTACGCCGGAACGCGGTCCAATCGCCACGCTCGTTAAAGGTGCGGTACGCCCCAAGAGCGCGTTTCTCGGACAGTATGATCTTTTCTACACGTGCGAACTCGTATATTACGTTCGTGCCAAAGGTGAACTTCACGCGATACGCGAAGCTTCCCCGATTGCAGCCCGTGAACATCTTCGCGGACGCTTTCGCGCCACAGCGCTTGCCTCATACGCATCGTATCTTGTGAAGGAGCATTGTCCGCACAGTTCGGAGGCTTCTCAGTGGCATGGGTTCCTTTGCCGTTTTCTTGATGGACTTGAAGGCGGTTTCGATTTCGGACTCAAGATGGTGTCGCTGGAGACGGCGTTTCTGGAGATGGCGGGTCTGTCCCCAGATTTCTCCGAGGCCGATTTCACGAAGTCGACAGTTCCGTTTTCGATAGATCTTGGCCGGGCGGGGACGGGCGCAAAGACCGTTCAGCTACCGTCCGGCGCGGCGCGGCTTCTGGCGGAAGACGGTGAATGTGCGGACCGGGTGTTCAATGCGGCGGACGTGACGGCGGCGATCCGCTTTCTCGGACTTTTCATGCGATATCACATCGACGCGCCACCGGAAATCCGGCGCAACACGCTACAGCTCGGTACTCCGCAGATCCTTAAACCTCATTGTGTCCAAAACTAAACGCAAGTTCTGAAAGTTACTGAAAGTCGAATTCCTTGATAAGATTCTGGTCTGCGGCAAGTAACGGGTTTTGCCGAAATTGGTAGATAGATGTTGCCGAAATTCGCGCCCTGTCGCGTTAGTCAGTGATACGCTGATGTGGTATAATATCCATTCATTCAAAGTGAAGAAGTTAGAGGAGCAAAAAAATGGATATGACGGTTACAGAAGACATTCTTTACGTAGGCGTAAACGACCACGATGTAGACCTTTTTGAAGGGCAGTACGTGGTTCCGTTGGGCATGGCCTACAACAGTTATTTTATAAAGGACGCAAAAACCGCGGTGATGGATACGGTTGACGGGCGCTTCGGCGACGAATGGCTGAAGAACATCGAGGCGGTGTCCGGCGGACGCGCCCCCGATTATCTCGTGATTCATCACATGGAGCCTGATCACTCGGCCTGCATCGCCAAGGCGCTCTCCGTCTGGACGGATACGACGGTCGTTTCCTCCGCGCAGGCGTTCAAGTACATGGAGCAGTTCTTCGGGGCTTCGATAGCCCCCAAGAGACTGGTCGTGAAGGAGGGGGACGTCCTTGACCTCGGAAAGCACAAGCTTACGTTCGTTGCCGCTCCGATGGTGCACTGGCCGGAAGTGATGGTGTCCTACGACTCTACTGACAAGGTGCTCTTCTCCGCCGACGGTTTCGGCAAGTTCGGCGCGAACGACGTCGAAGACCCGGAAGGCTGGGGCTGCGAAGCCCGCCGCTACTACATCGGCATCGTCGGCAAGTACGGTGCGCAGACGCAGGCGCTCCTCAAGAAGGCTGCCGGACTCGACATCCAGACGGTATGTCCGCTTCATGGTCCGATCCTCAAGGGCGAGGCCATTGCCCATGCCATCGAGAAGTATCTCATCTGGAGTTCGTATTCTGTCGAGAGCGAAGGCGTTTGCATCGCTTACACGAGCGTGTACGGCAACACGAAGGCGGCTGCACTTCTCCTGAAGGAGGAGCTGCTCAAGCGCGGATGCCCCAAGGTCGCGATCGCCGACCTCGCCCGTGACGATATGCCGGAGACCGTCGAGGATGCGTTCCGGTACGGAAAGCTCGTGCTTGCCACGACAACGTACAATGCGGACATCTTTCCGTTCATGCGCACGTTCATCCACAATCTCACCGAACGCACCTACCGCAACCGCACAGTCGGCATCATCGAGAACGGCACATGGTGCCCGACTGCCGCCAAGGTGATCAAGGGCCTGTTCGAAGGTTCGCAGGGCATAACGTTCGCCGAACCGGTCGTCACCGTCAAGAGCGCGCTGAACGACGAGTCCCGTGCGCAGATCGCCGCCCTTGCGGACGCACTCAAGTAACGATTCAAGGAAAGCGTGAAATCCATGCAGCTTATTACGGAGCAGATTCAGAAATCGATGGAGGGATCCTCCTGGATCCGCAAGATGTTCGAGAAGGGGCTTGAACTCAAGACGCGCTACGGCGCGGATGCCGTGTGCGACTTCTCTCTCGGTAACCCGGATGTGCCGCCGCCTGCCGTCACGAAGGACGCGCTTGAGGCCATTGCCGCCGATGCTGTGAAGCCGCTTGGACTGGGCTACTGCCCGAACGCCGGCATCCC
>JAGBFY010000572.1 GCA_017936245.1 Kiritimatiellia bacterium | reverse complement strand
GGCGCGTTGGGGACAACGCGCCCTACCGTTATTGTGTCACAATATTTCATTGCCGCATCTATAATGCAATCCGCCCTTTGCGGATGTGAGCACATCATGATCAGCGGTTTTTCGCAAGTGCGAACGGAGTCGCAATTGGATCGCCTTTGACACCGAATGCATTCACAGGTCGCACGACATAGCGCACGATCCAGCCATTAGGCACCTCTTCAGGCGTAATCAGGCACTTCACCGGTTCCGTCTCCATCGACTCTCCGTAGAGATAGCGAGGCGAGAACACACGCTTCTGGACAAGCACGCGTTCCACATCGCCCTGCTGAAGCTCCACCGTAACCTCATAATCGTTGGCACGAGGATTGAGCGCAGGAGGAAACTCCACGACCCGCATATTGTGCGACGCGCCCGAACGGTCCTTGCTCATGGTCCGCGAAAGCTTGATCTTTGCACCCTTGGCGAACTGCGGAACGGGAAGAGTATCCTTGCGCACGTCGTACGAGAATGGCTTCTTCTCAATGGGCATCGAGAAGGACTCGAACGGAACAACCCAGTCCGGCCCAAGCTGGACATCGTGCCTGAACTCCCAGCGGCGGATAACCACTGCCTTGTCGTAAACGATGCAGAGCAGCCCCTGATTCGTCTGGCCGGAAGCGTGCTGCCCCATTGTCTTCACCGGCTTCGGTGGTGAGGGCGGCACCCGGTCCCTTGTGCAATATCCGTTTTCACGCCCTCCCATCGTGCAGCAGTATCTGAGGGACGGCACCTGCACACAGGTGAACGCACCCTGCCAAATGTTCTTTTCCGATGATGCCGAGATGTGGCAATGTCCGCAGAACGCCATGAGATTCGGATACTTGGAGAAGAGTTTCGTGCTCTTGCCCTCGTCAAGGTTCGCCGCCGTCGGACCAAGCACGGTTCCGCGCATCACGCGATGCTGGGAATAGAAGAAAGGCTTCTTCGAATCAAATTTGTGCGACGCGAAAAACTCCTCGAGCCCTGGGGTGTTGTGACCGTACTTGTTAGTAGGTTCACCGCGCGTGAAGTGCGAAAGAACGAAATCGTAGCCCTTCACCGTCTTGAGCTGGATTGGAGCCCATGGCTCCTTGAAGCACCTCTCCCATATGGCCTTGCGATCGCCATCGAAGATGATTCCGCGCTTGCGGGCTTCCGGATCAGGCCATGCAGCCCTGGCCTCCGGACGATCCCAGTAGGCCTGCGACATGTCATGGTCGCCATAGTGCATGAGGTTCGCAACAGGGCGTCCATCGACGGCGGATCTGCCGTTAGGAAACACCTTGAACCACTCATCGGCAAGAATCTGAAGTTCCTGTTCAAGACCGTAGTCCGCAAGATCTCCACAGGCAAGAACGCCATCAACCTTCCACGAATCAAGCTTGCGCAAAGCTTTTTCAAGATACGGCTGTTTCCCCGGTGCAACCACATGGATATCGGAAAGCGCACCGAAACGCATCCTTTCCTGACCGAGATCCATCTTCTGTGCGGCAGAACCGATTTTAGGGGCGACAGCGGCGAATGCACCCGCCGCACCAATGAAACTTCTTCTCTGCATATTCATATTCCATTCTCCTTGCTTTTAATTATACAATATTTTCACCTTGAATGATATCAAGCATTTGAGAGGCTCTATCACAGATGGAACACTGTATCATCACTTCAACGTAACCAGGCTCATTGCGCCAAAGCCGCCTTGTTGATATTATTTCCCGAATATCTCGCGGCTGGAGACCGGAAGGAGTTCGAAGAGGCGTTTGACTGAATCTGCGGACATCGTCTTGCGCGTCATGGGAACGATTTCCGTACCGATATCCTTCAATCCAAGAGGACGGCCATATTTCACATCCATGGAAAGAGGACCATCACGCCCTACCGACATGAAAGAACGGATTCGCGGAGTCCCCGTCCCCTTCCGGTTCAGGATGCCATCCTTCCTCAGCGACCGGTAGCACTGCACCGCCGTATAGACCGCAGGATCGACGAAAACGAGATCATCCGCAAGCAACGCCGAATAACGCACATCATTGCGCAGCTCAGCCAACGTTTTCTTGAACACCGACAGCACAAACGGATAGTGGGTGCATCCAAGGATCACAGCCCTTATCGGTGCCTTGGCGCCACGCGAACGGTATGACTCGACCATTGCAACAAAATTCGTCCGTGCGCAATCCTTCACACCCGGTTCGTCGTTCTCAACAGCCTCAGCCAGCCCGATACCGCCACGACTGACGATTTCGCAGGAATCGACATTTCTTTCGGCGAGCGCGGAACGCAATGTACGCTCATACACTCCGGACGCAATGGTTCCCGGAGTGGCGATCACACCGACGGCAAATGGCGCAATGCCCTTCTTGACATCCAACGCATCCATCGTAGCTTCCACACCTGCATTGACAACACCGATGACCTTGGCGCCCTTCGGCTTCGCAGCCTCCGTCGAGGCGGCCAACCCGTACGCCGTGGCCGTATTGCAGGCGATAACGACTATCTTGGATGGAGCATGCCCATTCTCTCCAAGCACAAATTCCGTATCACGGACAATGAGTTCGCGGAGAAAGTCCGTCTTGCCCTTCGCGCCGTAAAGACCATACGGCATATTCGCCTGGTCGCCGAAATAGACGAAATTCTCAGATGCAAGATCAGGCCGTCCATCCGAACGGCGCTCACCGGTGGCATTGTCGAACTCATCCACCGTAAGCAGTTTCTCGAGCACAGTGAGACCGCCAGTACCGGAATCGAACACACCAACCGGACGATCCGACGAAAACACCACGGACACCGTCAGTGCAGCAGCCGCACAGAACAGACCTCTTACTGTCATATGAACTAACCTTTCTGCGCACGGAGAACCGTATATCCGCGACGCTTCAGTGCATCAACCTTCCCGAAGAACTTTCCGCAGGCCTCCTTTATTATGTCCGGAGACTTCGCCACCATCCAGCACACGCCATCCGGCGCAAGCGAAGCGGCCGCTATTTCGGCAAAAAGATCGGCGATGCGCCCCTCTCCATAATAGGGCGGGTTTGCAAGCGCAATCTTGAACTTCCCGCGAAGCGGATGGCCATCAGCGACACCTGTATCGGAAAGAATGCACTCTGCGCCGATACCGAGCGCGTCTGCATTGTGCCTAGCGGCGGCAATCGCGCGCGAATGGGAATCGACAAGCACCGCAGGATAATCCTTCACTCCCTTGCGGCGCAGCGCATCAGCCACGAGAAGCCCGACCAGTCCGCATCCGCACCCGATATCAAGGATGGGGACAGACCCTTCTTTTTCCAATCCCGATTCCGCAATCTCCTTGGAGACGACCTCGGCGAGAGAAAGGCCGCCCTCGTCCGGACGCCTGTGGCAGAAGCATCCGGGCAGGGACATGAACTTGAGCTTTTCGCCCCCTGGCACGGATGCCTCAAACTCCGCCGCAAAGGAACGGATGCGCTTAAGTTCACCCTTCCTGATGCAGACGCATTTCACCGGTGCCCGGCGAGACGCCCTGCTGCTCGAAATCTTGCCGAAACCGACCTTGGCGAGCGTATCCGGCTCAACACCCTCTGTCGTAAACTGCGCACCATCCGCGAGATGCAGATATATGTCCTGAAGCGTGTCAAGTTCAAGCTCGGCACTCACCAACTTGGAAGTCGCGTAGTAGAACGCCTCGGAATACACCGCACCTTCGGGCAACCCGGCGGCGCAGACGACCTCGACATTGCGTCTGCGCCTTCCGTTATCCTCGCACACCTTACGCGCCTGATAGCAGTCGTACGCGTGTACGGTTATGCTGTCCTCTGGATGCTTCCGGGCATACTCAAGCGGAAACCTTCCGCTGCGGCAGCCTGAAAAAAGGATGTCAGCCATTTGAACCCTTCCGGTTACTTGAGCGAAGCGAGAAGTCCGCCCGCAAGAATCAGTTCCTTTTCGCGGTCCGAAAGAGAAGTGGTCGCGGTGAACGTCCTGCCTCCGGCCTTAACAGTAACCTTGCCGTCGCCTTCAACCGCCTTGCGGATGTCGGCGAATTCAAGCTTCTCTCCGGCCTTGAGCGAATCGTAGTCCTTCGCATTGTCGAAGATGAACGGCACGATGCCGAAGTTGATCAGGTTCGCGCGATGGATGCGTTCGATCGACTTGGCGAGAACCGCCTTCACTCCAAGGTACATCGGACAGAGCGCGGCGTGTTCGCGGCTCGAACCCTGTCCGTAGCTTTCGCCTGCGACGATCACGTTCGCAAGGCCCGCCTTCACGTTCGCAAGACAGTTGTCGTGGAACTTCGGATCGCACGGCTCGAAAACGAACTTCGCGTACTCAGGGATGTTCGAACGGAACTTGAGACGCGCACCTGCCGGCATGATGTGGTCGGTCGTGATCTTGTCCTCGACCTTGATGGCGCAGACGGCCTTGAGAGACTCTGCAAGCGGCACGCCTTTCGGAACAGGGGCGATGTTCGGTCCGCGGACTATCTCCGTGCCCTTTACGCCCTTGCGTGCGGTCTTGCGGTAAAGGAACATCTCATCGTCTATCGGGAACTTCTTCGGCGCGGGAACGGCGGCGACGGGCTTCTTGCGAGGATCCTCAACTTTGCCCGTAAGCGCACTTGCGGCGGCGGTTTCAGGGGAGACGAGATACACCTGCGCACTCTTCGTGCCGCTGCGGCCCTCGAAGTTGCGGTTGTTCGTACGGAGGGAGACTGCGCCGGTGCGCGGACTCATGTGAGCGCCGATGCAGAAACCGCAAGCGTTCTCAAGGATGCGGCAACCTGCTTTGACCAGAATCGCGAGCGATCCGTCGGCGGCGAGCATATTCACCACCTGGCGCGAACCGCAGGCGATGCCGACCTCGACATCGTCTGCAACATGCTTGCCCTTGAGGGCGAGAGCGACGGTGCGGATGTCGCGGTAGGAAGAGTTCGTGCAGGAGCCGATCATGATCTGGTTGACCTTCGTACCCTTCATCTTCTTCACCGTGACGATATTGCCAGGCGAATGGGGCGCTGCCATGAGCGGTTCAATCTTCGAAAGGTCGATAGTGACGGTATCGTCATAAGTGGCACCCTTGTCTGCGACAAGCTCCACCCAGTCCTTTGCGCGCCCCTGGGCGGCGAGGAACTGCTTGGTGACGGAGTCGGACGGGAACACGCTCGTCGTGACGCCGAGCTCTGCGCCCATGTTGGTGATCGTGGCGCGGGAAGG
>JAGBFY010000571.1 GCA_017936245.1 Kiritimatiellia bacterium | reverse complement strand
CGTCAGGTTGCCGCCGTCCTTGCCATACATGAACTTGCGCAGCAGCTGCGCAAACTGCGTTTCGCCGCCGGAGCGTTGGACCTTGAGGTCCCGGAAACGGAGATTCTTCTCGACGACTATGGCGAGATGACAGGCATTGAGGAGCGTCCTTACGATGAGTCCCACCAGATGGTGGAGGAGTGCATGGTGGCGGCGAACGAGGCTGTCGCAAAGGAACTCTGGGGGAGGGGAATCAAGATACTTGCGCGTCTCCACGAGCCTCCGGATCCAGAGCGCATGGAGATGCTCCGCGCAGACCTTGCCGCCATCGGCGTAAAGTGCGGCGACATTACGCACGGACGCAACATGGCGAAGTTCCTTGCGAAGATCAAGCGCCATCCGCTCGGCCGGACGATTTCGGTGATGGTGCTGCGTTCCCTGAAACGCGCCTGCTACGATGCGCGCAACATTGGGCATTTCGGCCTCGCAAAAGATTACTACGCGCATTTCACGAGCCCTATCCGTCGTTACCCCGACTTGCTTCTGCACCGGCAGCTAGCTGATTTCCTCGCAAAGGGAGGTGGAAGGTTGCCGCAGAAGATACTTGATGGGGCTGCGAAGCGCTGTTCCGACATGGAGGAGCGGGCAGACGAGGCGGAGCGTTCCCTTCAGGAGGTGAAGAAGTTCCGCTTCCTCGAGGAGAACGGCGGCATATTCGATGCAGTTGTCGGGCGCGTCACCAAGTTCGGTCTTTTTGTGGATGTGCCGGCGTTGGCGACAGGCGGGCTTGTGCATGTTTCGACGCTTTCCGGAAAGTACGTGAAGTTCGATGAAAGGACGATGTCGCTTTCGGATGGACGCAGCACGTGGAAGCTTGGCGATACATTGAGGCTGAAGGTCTCCCGTGTGGACTGGAACAACCGCTGGATAGATTTCGTTCCGGCGGAACTGGCAAGAAAGGGAAGGCGCAGATGAGTCTTGCAGTGATGATAAACCGCTTCAACGTGAAGGGGCGGCTGGTTACGCTTGTGCCATTCGGCAGCGGAAACATCAACGACACGTTCCTTGCGGTGTTCCGCAATACGTTTACGGAAACACAGGTTGTGCTTCAGCGCGTGAACCGCAAGGTGTTCCCGCGTCCCGAGGACATAATGTCCAACATGCACACCATCACGCAGCATTGCCACGACAAGCTTGAGCGTGATGCGAAGCTCGGTAACGACGACAGGGTGTGGCAGATGCCGCGCATCGTGAAGACGAAGGACGGCGCCGATTTTGTCCGGGACGAGAAAGGCGAGGTGTGGCGTGTGATCACGCGTGTGCTGTCGGCCCATGCGTTCGATACGGCCCAGAGTCCGGAGCATGCGCTTGAGTGCGGAAGTGCGCTTGGACACTTCCACTACCTTCTTTCCGATCTCGATCCTGCGTCGGTGATAGATCCGCTTCCTGGTTTCCACGTCACAAGCGGCTACGTGAAGCAGTATGACCGTGTCCTGAAGTCCAAGAGCGCCCAGGAACGTCTTGGCGCATCGATGGAGGCGCGTCGCATGGCGAGGTTCATTGACGAGCGACGTGAGTTTGCCGTGTGCATGGAAAAAGCCGTTGCAGCGGGCGAACTCAAGAACCGTATGTTTCATGGTGACCCGAAGGTGAACAACATCATGATCGACGACTTCACCGGCAAGGGTACGGCCATGATCGACCTCGATACCGTAAGTCCGGGACTTGTCCAGATTGACGTCGGCGACGCCGTGCGCTCTATCTGCAATCCGGCGGGCGAAGAGGAGACGAATCTCGGCAAGGTTACGTTCGATGAGAATCTTTTTCTTGCGTTCATGAAGGGGTACATGAAGGAGGCGGGAAGCTTCATGACTGTGGCGGACCGTGAATATCTTTACGATGCTGTCAGGCTTCTCCCGTTCGAACTCGGTCTGCGGTTCTTCCAGGACTATCTTGCCGGCGACAGATACTTCAAGGTGCGTCAGCCCGGGCAGAACCTGAACCGTGCGCGTGTGCAGTTCCGCCTGTGCGAGGCTATCGAGGCCCGTGAAGGGAAGATAAGAGACCTCATAAAGCGTCTGTAGAAGGTGGAGCGTTTTTGCAAAGATGAGATTTGAGCTTACAGAATGTTCCTCGCTTTATGCGAAGGATCTGGTGGAGATTGAAGGGGATATCTCCGGGCGCAAGATATATTTCGGAAAGGTTGATGAACAGCTGCCGGAAATAGAGAATCCTGAGTACAATTTCCGTTCATGCCGGCTGTTGGCGTGGGCGCTGGAAAATTTGGGAGGGAAGCTGGAGTCCTTTCTGTCGAAATACGGCAGGGATCGCGTGGCGATCGTTCTTGGCGCATCAAATACCGGAGTGGATGAGGCGCAAACTCACATCGAGTCGTCTTTGCTCCATCAGGAGGAAGATCCTGATCGTTTCCCCGCCGATTTCCGCTTCTCTATGCTGGAGCTTGGTTCGCCATCGTCGTATTTGGCGGACGCAACCGGAGTTACGGGACCCGCCTATACGATCTCCACGGCGTGCAGCTCGTCCGCAAAGGCATTCCCGGCGGCGAGGCGTCTCATAGAGGCCGGAATTTGCGATGCTGCAATTGTCGGCGGAGTCGATGGACGCTGCAGGTTTGCGATGAACGGCTTTCATGCTCTCGGCGCGCTTTCGCAGGGCAGGTGCCGTCCGCTTGCGGAAGACCGGGACGGCATATGCCTCGGCGAAGGTGTCGCCCTGTTTCTGATGGAGCGGGAAGATGCATCTCAGGCCAGGCAGGGACAGGTTTACTTCGCCGGAGCGGGAGAATCATCCGACGCATATCATGCGACCGCACCTGAGCCGGAGGGTTTAGGTGCCGAGGCCGCCATGCTTGCGGCGATTGCGGATGCCGGATGTTCGGCAGATTCGATTGACTATGTGAACCTTCACGGAACGGGAACTCAGGCGAACGACTCCATGGAGATGAAGGCCGTTCGCTGCGTGTTCGGCGATAATCTGCGTGCAGGGGATGCTTCTCGCCCGCTCACCGTTGAATCCACGAAATCAATGACCGGACACTGTCTCGGTGCCGCCGGTGCGGTTGAGGCCGCAATCTGCTGGGAGAAGATACGCTCCGGTGCGGTTCACCGCTCAATTTCCAATTCATTTGCGTTCGGAGGCAGCAATGCAAGTGTCATCCTGGAAGGTTGAAGACCTGATACCGCACCGTCCTCCGATGGTGTTGATAGACAACATCGAATCCGTCAATCTTGAGTCTAGCTCACTTGTCGCCTCATTCACGGCCAAGGAGCAGTGGCGGGGAAACTGGTTCGCTATTGAATACATGGCGCAGACGGCGGCGGCTCTCGCCGGTGCGTTCGACAAAGCTTCGGATGATGGCGTTCAAGGGCGCCCAGGACTTCTGCTCGGAACGCGCAGACTTGAGCTCGGGATTGCGGAGTTTGTTCCAGGCGTCCATTATTTCGTGAAAGCTGTACGTGAATATGTGGACGGCGATTCTGCAGCCTTTGCTTGCGAGATATGGGAGGCTGGCAAGGAATCTCAATCCCCGAAATGCACCGCTACACTGACCGCATACCGCGGAAGCCTATGAAAACGAGATGGATGCAATAAGGTTATCGTCGTTGTGATATGGTATAATCTGTGGTTTCATATGTTACCTTTTCAACACCAAGGAGATTGAATTAATGAAAAAACTGATGTTTGCTTTTGCGTCGGCGGCATGTGCCTTCGCCGCGTAGGCAGAGACTGTGTTTGTGCAGGATCGAGAAGTGTTTGTCGATCCACCGAACTACGATGAATCGAAGATCGCGCCATATACTCTTGAGGATCCGCTCACGTTCGTCGATGGGCGCAAGGTGAAGACTGCCGCTGACTGGGCGGAGCGTCGCAAGGAGATTCTCGGAATCTTCGCCAAAGAGATGTACGGTGAAGAGCCGCCGAAGCCCGAAGCAGTGATAACGGAGCTTCAGGATGAGAAGGAGACCGTCGATGGATATGCAATCCGCCGTCAGTACAAGATGTGGTTCAAGGCTGACAAGTCCGGTCCATGCATCAACTGGATCGTCTGGATCCCGAAGTTTGCCAAGCATCCCGTGCCGGTCATCTCATTCCTGAACTATCGCGGAAACCATGAGCTCGTATTCGACAAGGACATCCCTGTCCAGCAGGGATGGACGCGCTCTGGTCCAAAGACTGACGGCAACAAGAGCGCTGAGCGTACTCGTGGCGCACAGCAGGATCCCAACAGCCCTACGGATTTCCCTCTGGGCACGATTCTCGCGCGTGGCTATGCCGTCATGAGCGCATGTTATTGCGAAGTGTCGCCTGATCCAACCCCCACGGAGAAGAATCCTGCATTCAATCAGCTTCCGTTCGCCTATACTGGCGTGTTCGAATTGTGGGGCAAGCGCGACAATTCCCGCACCGATAACATCACTTCGCTTGGTGCATGGGCATGGGCTCTTTCGCGTGGTCTCGACCTCGCTGAGCGCATCCCCGAGATTGATGCCCGCAAGAATGTTGTTACCGGATGCTCGCGTCTCGGAAAGGCGGCATTCATCGCGGCGGCCCGCGATGAGCGCTTTACGGTGTGCGTCCCGAACCAGACCGGCGGCGGCGGCGTCCCGCTCGCAAAGCGCGACTATGGCGAAAACATCTCCACCGAGAACCGCGCATTCACGCACTGGTACTGCCGTGCCTACGCCAAGTATGCAAAGGAACCTTGGAAGACCATGCCGTTCGACCAGCATATGTTCGTGGCCTGCATCGCCCCTCGCGCATTGCTCGTTGAGGGATTCGGCTCCAAGTGGTTCGATGCCAAGGGCGAGTTCCTTTCCGTCAAGGCGGCAAGTCCTGTGTGGAAGTTCCTCGGCAAGAGTGGACTTCCGGAGGTGGAATTCCCCACTGAGTTCTGCACTTCCGCCATCGGCAAGGATCTTGGCTACGTCCGCCGTTCCCAGAACCACGGCATCTCCGCATACGACTGGAAATGGATGATGGATTTCGCCGACGGTGTGCTGAATAAGTGATCAATGTAAAAGACGGGGAATCTACAATGAGCAGAAACGCCTTCTTATCGAGGATGTCATTGATAGTTTCGCTGGTTGCGTTTTTTGCTGTGACCGGTGATGCCGCTACGCTTGAAAACCGCTGGCTCAAGGTGACTGGCGGCGGTAAGTCGGCCTACAAGATATACAGAAAAGGGTATTCTTCGCCGTTCGTGACCTTTTCCGGTCGCATCAACAGAGGACGTGTCGAAGTCTCGCTTCCAGCAGATTCCCCGTTTGTCCATTTTACGGTCGCGCCCGATACGGCAACGGCAGACCGCCGCCAGCAGGCATATTCCCTGCCTGCCATCCAGTTGCAGGCCTCAGAGCTGGGGGATGCGTTCTCCCTGCGTACGATGGGGTCGGGCGGTCTCCAGTTCGTGCTTCCGGGACGCGTTGATGGTTCCGTGATGTACATGGCTGCCGTGAAGCCGCGCACACGCCGTGGCGTCGTCGCAGGATGGCTCACGGCGTTCAAGGCGAATGGTACTATCTCGTCGAGAGTGAAGGAAGGTTCGCTATTCTTCACTCCGTCACTCGATTACGGAAACTGCCTTGTGAAGGCTGGCGCGGAGATTCCGCCGGAGAAGTTCGTGATCGGTTATTTCGACGATTGCCGCATAGGTCTTGAATCCTATGCGGACGCTGTCCGTGTCGAGCATTCCATAAAGCTCAAGCCTCAGATTGCGGGCTACTGTACCTGGTATGCGGAAGAGCCCTATGGTTGGGGCGGGGACGAGAAGTCCACACGCGAGTTTGCCACCCTTGTGAAGAAGCTTGAACTCAAGAAGTGGGGTTTTGATTTCTTCCAGATTGACGACTTCTGGCAGGATGGCGAAACCAACCTGAACGGTCCGGCAAAGAACTTCACGCGCGTTGCGCCGAAGGGCCCTTATCCGTCCGGTATGCAGGCGACGTTCGACAATCTAGCCGCGCACGGCATCATCCCAGGAATCTGGTATATGCCCTGGTCCGGAGAGGAGAAGGGAGAATGGTGGAAGGACAAGCAGGATCTTTTTGTGAAGGGTCCAGACGGCAAACCGTACGAGTCTGTCTGGTGCGGCACTGCGCTTGACATGACGAACCCGAAGACTGTGGAGTACGTCAAGGACATAACAAGGCGCATCTGCAAGGAATGGCACTGCAAGTACATCAAGTACGATGGCATGGGGACTTCCATGGCGTGCAACCTCGGAGCTGGCGGACGCGAGGGACACACCCCTGACGATTACGGCAAGCAGCAGTTCTACGATCCTACCAAAACGGGCATAGAGGCCTACCGCGCCGGAGTGATAGCCATGAAGGAGGCAGCAGGAGACGACGTGTTCATCCTCGGGTGCAATCTTGCGCAGTCTCTCCGCAACATGGGACCGAGCTATGGACTTGTGGACGCGATGCGTGTCGGTGGCGACAACGGTCCGTGGGAGCGCCGTTGGCTGCTCGGTATCGAACCGTCGTCCTCCCGCTACTTCTTTAACGGACGCGTGTGGTACAACGACCCTGATCCCGTGTACATCCGCGATTCCCGCACGGTCGGCAAGGCGCGTCTTACCGCAAGCTGGACCTCCGTCGCCGGATTCTTCTACAATTTCAGCGACTGGCTCGGCAATCTCTCGGAAGAGCGTCTGAACATCCTCAAACGCACGATGGCACCGCATGGATCGCTCAATGTGCGTCCGGTTGATATCTTCGAGAATCCTATGCCAAACATCTGGCACCTTTCGGACAAGGGTTACAGTGTGTTCTCCTTCTGCAACTGGTTCGACGAAATTCTCTCGGTCGACTGCGAGGCAGCATATGCGGGACTCGACCCCAAGAAGCAGTATGTGGCATTCGACTTCTGGAACAACCGTTTCATAGGTTCCGTCAAGGAACGCATCACGCTTACGGTTCCCTCGATAGACTGCCGTGTGGTTTCCATGCGCGAATGTGATGGTTCGAAACCGATTCTAGTTTCCACCTCCCGTCATGTGGCGAGTCCGGTGTTCGACGTGAAGGAGGAGAAGTGGGATGCGGCATCGCGTGCGCTCTCCGGCGTTTCCAAGACCGTTCCAGGCGAAGACTACGAACTGCGCATCTGGGCACCCGTCGGATTCGATTGCGCATCGGCGGGTGAGGGAACGTTCGAGCAGAAGGGAAGTGAACTTCGTGTGAAGTTCAGGCCGTCCGGCGAATCCTTCGCATGGAAGATTTCATTCAAGTCGAAATAAGGCAAGAGAAAGAAAGGAAAAGTCATGGGCAAAGAAACGACAGATTTCAGGTACAACACCGGCGCTACAAAGGTACCGTGGGCGGCGGTCGGCGAGGACTACAACGCACAGGATCTCATGGAGATCGTGAAGTTTCTCATGCAGGGCAAAGGCGAGGAGCATGACGCCGCGCTTGCGGAGGTTGACGCTGCAGTGCGCAAGCTCTCCGCCATATCGACTCCCCCCGGCAAGCTTTCGCTCGCCGGAAAGGTCGAGGAGCTTGAAAAGATGGTGGACGAATACCTCGGCGTCGCTCCCGGCAGTTCGCTTTTTGTGACGAACTGCACAAGCGCGTTTGAGGTCGCGTACCGTTATGCCGACATCAAGCCCGGCGACGAGGTCATCGTTCCGGCGATCACGTTCATCGCAACGATGGCGTATCCTCTCGGAGCCGGCGCCAAGCTTGTGTTCGCGGACATCGACCCCAAGACGCTCAACATGGATCCAGCGGATGTCGCGCGCAAGATTACGTCCAAAACGAAGATGATAGTGCCCGTTCACATCGGCGGCTATCCTGTGGACATGGATCCGATCATGGAGCTTGCGAAGAAGCACGACATCATCGTCCTCGAAGATGCGGCTCACGGATTTGGTGGTTCCTACAAGGGACGCAAGCTCGGCACCATCGGTCACTTCGGTGCATACAGCTTCCATGAGGTCAAGAACTGCACGTCGTTCGGTGAGGGCGGAATCCTTGTGACGAACATCCCTGAGTTCAGGGCGGAGGCGCGCCGTGCTCGATTCCTCGGTGTGGATTTCTCCAACAAGATCAAGAACTGGCTCTATGACGTCTCCTGCATCAAGGGCAAGTATGGTCCGTTCATGAGCGCAAACACCTCCGTCACGGAGATACAGGCTCTTGGCCTCATTCAGCAGATGAAGCGCTACGACAAGATCCTTGCCGAGCGTCGTCGCGAGTCCACATATATGACGGAACGTTTGAGCGGCAATCCCGCCATCATTCCGCAGGATCTCGGCAATGCCGACATCGATCCCACGTTCCATCTGTATCTTCTTCAGATTGATCCGGAGAAGGCGGGCGGCGACGTGCAGAAGCTCAAGCAGAAGCTGGACGAAAAAGGCGTGACGAACATCCCGCACTTCGGTCCCCTCTACCGCTTCGCGGCGGTCAAGGAGATGGGTCTCGATCCGGATGCCGCCGCCGCGTCGTGTCCGGTCTGCGAAGAGGTTTTCGACAGACGCTTCACCCATCTTCCGATCTACGGTCTCTCCGACGAGCAGCTCAAGTACATGGCAGACGCCATCCTCGAATCCGTCAAGGAGATGCAGGAAGGTCGTTGAGTCGTTTCGGGACGGAATGCAATGCGAGGAAAACTACAGAGACGCGTATGGGTTGAGGTGAATCTCAAGTCCCTGCGCAGGAACTATCTTCGCATTGCTAACGCCGTGAAGCCCGCGAAAGTCCTTTGCGTCCTGAAGGCCAATGCGTACGGATTGGGCGTTGAACCCTATGCCGCCGCGTTGGCCGGAACGGACTGCGTCGGTTTCGGGGTCGCCGAGCCGCACGAGGCTCTTCAGCTGCTCTCTTTCGGGAAGCCGGTTCAGGTTCTGTCGTCCATTCTCCCTGATGAGATTCTTCCGATGGTAGAGGCGGGTGTTACGCTTCCCGTTACCGACTTTGCCGCTGCAAAGCTGATCGACAGCGCTGCCAAAAAGCTGAAGCGCAAGGCAACCGTCCATTTCAAGATTGATACGGGTATGGGGCGCCTTGGCATTCTCGCTTCAGATGCGGTCAAGACAATTCGCAGGACGGTTGCCCTCAAGAATCTCGATTGCGAAGGGATCTTTTCCCATTGCCCCACGGCCTACGATCCTGCCGATGAGTTTGCGAACGACCAGATTGCGCTTTTCAGGTCTATATTGGATGAGGTCGCCAAGGACGGAATCAAGTTCCGCAAGGTGCATATAGCCGCATCCGACGCCATCAACAATTTCGAGGCGGCGAAACGTCCTCCGTTCAATATCGTGAGGACAGGCATCAACCTGCACGGAAGTTTCGATCCGAACGGACGCCGTGCGCTGAAGCTTGAGTCGGTCCTTACTCTCAAGACGCGTGTCGCGCAGGTGCGCACGCTGCCTGCCGGAACGACGCTTGGTTACGGGCGTACATGGTGCCTCTCGAAGCCGACCAGGGTCGCGACGATTTCCGCCGGATATGCGGACGGATTGCCGCTCGCGCTTACAAATCGCGGTCATGTTCTTATAAATGGTGCGCCGTGTCCCGTTATAGGTAGGATTTCGATGGATTATACGACGGTGGATGTGTCGAAGGCAGGGGAGGTCAATCCTGGCGACGAGGTGACGGCTCTTGGCGGTTCTGGAAAATATGCAGTCACGCCGGATGACTGGGCGGCATTGAAGGGCACTCACGCCTACGACATAATATGTTCGTTTGGCAACCGTGTGGAGAGGGTGTATGTTAATCGGTGAGATTGCATATATGGTACAATATGCGCAATTGAACAATGGCAAAGAGACTGTTTGACATAGCATTGGTCATTCTGACCGCCGAATACTGGCTTCCGCTTATGGCGGTTGTCGCCATTGCGATTGTGCTGTTCGACGGCGGTCCGGTGTTCTTTCTCCAGCAGCGGGCGGGAAAGGGCGGCAAGCCGTTCAATGTTTTGAAGTTCAAGACAATGGTCTCCGTGGATGGTGGCGAGCCTGTCGCAACGCCGCTTGGAAAATGGCTGCGCAGGCTTTCTCTTGATGAGATTCCTCAGCTCATAAATGTGCTTCTTGGGCACATGTCGCTTGTGGGGCCGCGTCCTCTGCCGGTGAAATACCTTCCTCGCTACTCTGCGTTTGAGGCGCGGCGGCATGAGGTGCGTCCCGGGATCACAGGTTGGGCCCAGGTGCATGGACGCAACGCCATCACATGGCAGCAGAAATTCGCGTATGATGTTGAGTATGTCGACAGGCACAATCTGCTGATGGATATCAGGATACTGTTCATGACAATACCTGCCGCATTCGAGGGCGGCGGAGAAATGGAGGAGTTCCGTGGTTCGTGACATAATGATTGTAGGCGCCGGTGGCTGGGGCCGCGAAGCGGCATGGACCCTTGAGCGCATCAACGCGCGAGAGATGACGTGGAACATTCTCGGTTTTGCCGATGACGATCCCGCAAAGGCGACCGGATCGGTGGAGGGCTATCCGCTTCTTGGAAATGTGGAGAAGGCTTCTCATGACCATCCTGGTGCGGCGGTTTACATAGCGATCGGCGACAATGCCGTCCGTGAAAGCATCTATCGCCGTCTGCGCGGACACGACTTCCCAGTCATCATCGACCCGTCCGCTGATGTCGCACCCACGGCCGAGATGCGCCATGGTGTTTTCGTAGGTCCGCAGGCTGTGGTTTCGGTGGGCGCGGAGCTTGGAAAGTTCGCGATCGTATGCGCACGTGCCGGAGTCGATCACGATACGAAGATGGGAGACTTCTCGATGCTGCGCCCGGCGGCAACCCTGCTCGGACACCGTGCCATCGGCGCTCATGCCTATGTGGCGGCTGGTGCTGTAGTGCGCGAGGATCTTGCCGACGGTCAAACGCTTCCTCGATAAACGGGCATCTTGAAGTAATGTCTCTAAAGCAGGAATATTGTCGTCTCGTCATCGGACCTGACCTTGTAAGCGAGTGGCGAGCGAAGAACAAGAAGAAGTAACTTCCTTTATATAATAAAGTATAGAACGAGGCGCGGAATCCCGCGCCTCTTTTTAATGAGGTGTTTTGTGAGCCAGAAATCCAACACGTATCTTCACAAATCGATTTGTGCTGATCTGCGCAGATTTGTGGATATGTTTTTTTTTTGAGGGTGATTATGCTTAACCTGAAAACGGCTGCTGATTTCGACGCAGAGGCGTGATGCGCCCACGACGAAGTCGTAGGGTTTGCGTCGCTCAGGCGCCCGACAACGCACCTTCGTGTGACTTTCGTTACGCGAAAGATGCTCACTTCGCTCGTTTTTTTTTTGGGGGGGGGGGGAGAGGTTGATCGCCTCGCGGTCGGTGCATCTCGTCTATGCGTTAAACGAGGACCTGCTCAACCGCCGAATTTAGGTTAAGTGAATAGTTCTTGGAATTTAGGATAACCGATGAGGGATGGTGTGTTCGGGGATTCTAAGCGCAAGCGCCTATGCATGTTTTCTTGTACGACTTGTGTGGAATGGTATCTTCGCAGATTCTCAGGGCCAGCACTGCTGCGAGGTCAAGAAACGTCCCTTCGCAAACGCCTAGAATCTCATTCACCGTTCTCCTTACCTCATCATTCAGCCGGTGATTTTCTCCATTCCCACCATCAACCTCCCCATCTCCACCTCTATCCCGCCTATCTCCACCGCACTCCTCCACGGTTCCATGAGAATTAGTCCGAACCATATTCTCAACAGACTTTGCCTTTGCTACTGCAATATCATTCTTGTTCTTTTTGTCGTTTATCAGGATGTTTTCATTTTTATCGGGTGTTCCAACCGTGTTGCCAGATGACTCCCTGTAATGACTTCCCTGTGCAGCAGACGCAATCTCATCATCCTTCTTTGGCAGGGCAGATGCCGCTGGTATCGGATCGCATATCCCGATCGCCTGGCGGAATCTCCGTGCAAGCGCCTTGTAGCGCATGAGAGTCTTGTATGATTTGTACAGATCGGGGATTTCGCTCTGAATATATCTCCTTATCCCGCCTTTTCGTGCAATGATTTTCCCGTCTTCGCCAAATACAAGGGAATTGTCGATGTAGCATTCTAGATCCTCCATGAGCGAACCGAGCCTTACCATGTTCTCGACAGAATCACGGGCATGAAGAAACGCCTCCCTAAGCTGTTCAGCAGTTGGGCGTGGATTGACCGTAGTGCGACTGCGGATGCGTCTGCGTTCCTCCGTAAGCCCTAGTCTGCGCATACGCTCTGTTTCATAGTATGATGGACGGCGCAGACGGTGCAGATGCTGATCAATTTTGCGTCTCATAACCCATATCGCGAACGCCCCGCCCATGAGAAGGGAAATGCAAAGTGCATCGAAAAGCACAATCTCGCTTCTCCTGCCTCGACTGCGCAACTGATCGCTGAGCGTATGTGGCATATGACCTATTGTACGGCCATGTTTGTACGCCTCGCGCCAAAATTCTCTGCGGTATTCCTCGGAGTCGAACCCCATAACGTCCTCCTCGAACCACTTAAAGAACTTAGGAGCGCGTTCGGTGAAAGTCATAGGCTCGTCCGATCGCTTGGCAAGAACGATCCTTTTCCTCAAAATGTGCCGCTTTACTGCTTTGTCCATGTCGAGAAAGATATCAAATCCCCCTTGCGAAGTCAATGAGAATAAGGTTCGGACTAATTCTCAAAGAGGGAGGTGTAGAGAAGAGTATAATATTGTTGCGTGAAGGCGGTAGTGACGTGTATTACGCTTTCGGGCGGATTTGCTTTGATAGGGCGTCCATGTAAGCTTCCGATCTTAATAAATGGATGGAATTATTATTGGTGCGCCATATAATCATTCCGTAAATTTATCCGTTATAATGGTAAAACAATGGCTGACTTCCGTGATAGGCCTTGGTTGGTTTTGCAAAGAGTGTTCACTATTGCATTGCGGTAAACCGCAGGTATCCCAGGAGT
>JAGBFY010000570.1 GCA_017936245.1 Kiritimatiellia bacterium | reverse complement strand
TCTTCTTTCCATTTCGGCGATGCCGCCGATGGACTTCAGATATTTGAAAACCTCTCCGGCTACATAGATGGTGAATGTAGGTGGTGTATTGTACATGGAACCGTTGTCCGCATGAATTTTATAGTCCAGATAGGTTGGGATTTCCGCACCGGCATATCCCAGCAGGTCTTCCCGGATAATCACGATGGAGACACCGGCCGGTGCCACATTTTTCTGCGCACCTGCCCAGATCAGTCCGAATTTGCTGACATCGATCTCCTCCGACAGGATGTTGGATGACATATCCGCAACCAGCGGAATCTCACCGGTTTCCGGAATATAGTTAAAGCGTGTTCCGTAAATGGTGTTGTTCGTCACGATATATGCGTAATCCGCATCCGGCCGAATGTCCGCTTCTGTAATCTTCGGAACCCAGGTAAACTTGTCCTCCTCCGAAGATGCGATTACCCGGATATCTCCGAACTTGCCGGCTTCCTTATACGCCTTCTTGGCCCAAGTTCCTGTAATCACATAATCCGCTTTCTTTGAATTTCTCAGCAGATTCATCGGAACCATGGCGAACTGCAAGGTGCCGCCGCCCTGCACGAAGAGGACCTTGTAGTTATCAGGAATGCGCATCAGTTCTCTGAGATTTGCTCCTGCTTCGTCGATGATTTTCTGATCGATAGCCGCAAGGATGTCCGCCGCGAGTTCCACTATCCCGAAAAGTACGGAAAGAATCCGATACTGAAACCGGAGACGTCTCTTGAGGTGAACCGTCCGTCGAATTCATGTGCACGCATGATTGGCGGCGGGATATGGTGGGATCCGAAAATCAAGCGGTTCCGCCTGTGGTACGAGGCGGGATGGCTGAATACCGTGGCGTACGCGGAGAGCGAGGATGGAATCGAATTCAAGCGTGTCGTGAACGATGTAGTTCCCAGCACCAACCGTGTGTTTCCGGAGGGTGCGCTCCGTACGGATTCGTGGATTGTCACGCCGGACTTTTCCCTTGAGGATCCGTATTCGCGCTGGCTGTTCTTCTGCCGTCCTCCGGGCGGCGGAGCTCAGGCTTCGTATGTGGCACAGTCAAAAGACGGCATTCACTGGTCGGAATGGAAGAAGGCCGGCGAGTGCGGGACCGGTCCACGGCGTTCTACAATCCGTTCCGGAAAAAATGGGTGTTCTCCCTTCGCGCCGAGATGGGGCCGTGGGGAAAAGGCGGCACCCGCAGCCGCAGCTATCGCGAGGCGGCGGATTTCTTTTCCGGCTCCGATTGGCGCTTCAAGCTCACGGATTCGACTGATGATGTGGTGATGTGGCTGCAGCCTGATGATCTTGATGTGCGCGATTCGCAATGGAAGCTTCCTGCGCAGATATACAACTTCGATGCCGTGGCGTACGAGTCCATCATGCTTGGCGCGTTCGCGGTGTGGCGCGGTCCGGAAAACAACGTGATCGTAAAAAGCGGAATGCCCAAAATTACGGATGTCGAGTTCGCCTACAGCCGTGACGGCTTCCATTTCGACCGTCCTGACAGAACTCCTGCGATTGAATCCGAGGGTTGGGATTCGAAAAAGTGGGATGCGGGATACGTACAGAACATCGCAAACATTCTCGTGGTCAAGGATGAGAAACTATACTTCTATTATTCGGCCAACGCCGGCAATCCGAAGCGGCTGGGCATTGGCGGATTCTCGTGCGACCTCAACGGGGCGTACGATCAGGGCGCAGGCGGACTTGCCGTGCTGCGTCGCGACGGCTTCGCTTCGATGCGTCCCGCGATAGAGAAGAAGGTCGGGGAATTCACCACGGTGCCGGTACGCTTTTCGGGGAAATACATGTTTGTCAATGCGGACATATCCAAGGGGCGTCTGGCTGTCGAGGTGCTTGACGAAAAGGGCTTTGCCGTTCCAGGTTTTACGGCGGCGGATTGCGTGCCGGTAGCGTCCGATTCTACAAAGGTGCAGGTCAGGTGGAAGAAGTCGGCGGATCTCGGTGCGCTTGCCGGACGCAACGTCCGCTTCCGCTTCATAGTGGAGAATGGCGGGCTGTATTCGTTTTGGGTTTCGCCGTCCCGGAACGGCGAATCGGGCGGGTATCTTGGTGGCGGTGGCCCCGGCTATCCGGGCGTTCGCGATGTCGTGACGGCTCGATGAGGGAGAGTGTATGAATTTCAGGTTGTTGTGTGCGGCTGCCGTCGCGTTGGTGCTGTTCCCGGTCCGTGCGGAACCGCTGGTTGCGGCGTCCGCCGATTTCTCCGATCCGTCCCAGACGCGGCTTATCCGCGATTATCCTGTGAAACTGAATCTTGCGCATGCTGAGGGTGTGCAGTTTGATTTCCTCTGTCGCGATTATGCGCCGTTCCATCAGTTCAACTGCTATTTCAAATCCGGGGAAGGGTGGTATGCGCTCACGATGAACCATGAAGAGCGCACCGATCTGCAGAGGATTGTAATACGCAAGCGTGACGTGAAATGGACGGAAGGGAAGGTTTCCGGATGGCATGACATCTCTGCGGTACGCATCTACGGCTATCGAGGCAATCCCATCAAGGCACAGTTCGCCGCCGGAAATTTTTCCGCGTTCAATGATTTACCGCCGAAACGCGGCGAGCGCCGGCTTCTATGGTGCCATTCCCCCTGGGGTCTGGGATATCGCGATGCGGACTGGAACGCATCGGCCGGAATGATACGAGACATGGGATTCACCGATATCATCGTTTCGGTCGCCTGGGCGAACGGAGCGTGCTACAAGTCTGATGTGCTGCCGCCATCGCCACAGTATTCATATTGCAAGGAAGATGCGTTCGAACTCTGCCGCACTGCCGCAAGAAAGCACGGCCTCAAATTCCATGCGTGGATGGTGTGCTTTAACATGGGCGGACATGCCGACACCAAAACGCTCGACCGTCTGCGCACAGAAGGACGTGTGCAGATCGACGGAAAGGGGCGGGTGAACGGGAGGTGGCTGTGTCCGTCCCATCCCGGGAATGCGAAACTTGTGGTGGACGCGCTTGCGGAACTTGCGGCGAAAGGCGCGGACGGAGTGCATCTCGATTACATCCGCTATCCGGATGGAGATTTCTGCCATTGTGGACGATGCAAAGAAAAGGCGAAGCTGTTTCCTTCGTGGCAGGAGTTCAGGAATGCACAGATTGGCGAAGTGGTGCGGATGGCTTCGGACAGGATACGG
>JAGBFY010000569.1 GCA_017936245.1 Kiritimatiellia bacterium | reverse complement strand
CGCACCCACACTTATGCACGAAGCCTCTCTTTTCTCCACGCCGCGTGATATGATACGTTTTTCCCGTATGCTTGCCGGACATGGTGAGTTTGAAGGGCGGCAGGTCATTTCCCGCAAGACGTTCGATGGCATATTTGCCGTCAAGCAGACGCCTCCAAACATAAAGGAGAAATATACCGTTGGTTCTTGGATTGAGGGGGATTGGTTCGGGCATGAAGGTGCAATGCGCACCGATCAGCGAGCCAATCTCAAGACCGGTCATGCCCGTGTGTTCTTCATCCAGACCGAGAACAAGGCGGGTAAAGCCTTTTTCTCGGCTAAACGCGATTGGTCTGCGGCCGCAGACCGAATGGGGCTGCGCTAATTCATTTTACGTATGGCTGTTGATTTGTGGTAAAATGTTCGCCATTGAAACCAATAGATATATCGATTGCCAGTGAATTTGTCGATTTGCGGAGTCATGGGCGTATCTGTAGTTGAAATATGAATTGAAATGGAAGTACTGTTTGATATTCTGTATGCGGCGGGGGCGGTGTTGCTCCTGGTTCTCGGCTTGTTGGGCTGTGTGGTTCCGGTTATTCCGGGGCCGGCGCTGTCATATGCCGCGTTGCTCCTTCTGCTGCCTTCGCGCTTTGCGCCGTCTTTGGGCGTTTGCGTGTGGTTCGGCATCGGCTGCGCGGCGGTTCTGGTTCTCGATACCATCGTGCCGGCTCTCGGAGCGAAAAAGTTCAGGTGTTCGCGCTGGGGCGTGGCCGGTTGCATAATAGGCACTGTCATCGGAATGTTCTTTGGCTTGCTGGGGCTTGTTTTGGGTCCGTTCGTCGGAGCGGTGCTGGGCGAGATCATCGCAGGCAAGAGTTTCCTGGAGTCGGTTGAGGATGCCCGTTTTGCCCCAAAGGCGCTTCAGGCGATGAGGGAGGCTTATGTCGAGATGCCGTCGCAGTCCCTCAAGGATATGATTCTCCGTTTCCGCGCCAGATTCTCGTTGTGATAAAGCATGCGATACGGGATACCCAGTTTTTCTGCTTGCAGAAAGTGGTGGAGTATGGTATATTGCACATCTTGACATTTACCCATATAGTCGAATTGTAGTCTGGAGAAGCGATGGCATCCAAAAAAACTGCAGATAAGGCAGTAAAGAAAGAGTCTGGAAAAAAGGCGGTTAAGGCCACCAAAAAGTCCGCCAAGGCGGGCAAGGCTGAGAGTGCCTCCAAGAAGTCGCGTCAATCGAAATTGGATGAGGACGATGAGAACATCGATCTGATTTCCGACGTGTCTGAAGAAGAGAATGCGCCCGATCAGGCAATGCTGGATGAAAGCATGGAGGCCGAGGAGCGCGAGGCCAGCCGTCTTGACCTTGAAGAGGTTGCGAAGCAGGCCGACCGCATTGAAAACCAGCAGCCGGCTGATGGCGATGGCACCGATGCAGATGCAAAGGAGGAGCTGGAGCTCGCCGGAGCGGTTCCCGTGGCATCGCCTGCGATGGCCAACTCCGATGAGTATGATCCCGAGAGTGTCGATGTGATGGCCGACTTCAAGGGTCGAAGCGTGCTTGGCGCTGAGGAGCGCAATGCGGTTATCCAGGAAGTCAAGCAGGTCGCGGAGAAGAACGGCGGCTATGTCACGTATGAGCAGCTGAACTCAATCGTTCCGCAGACTGTCCAGGATGAATCCACTGCCGACGAGTATCTCATGATCCTTCAGGCGCTCAACGTTGACGTCATCCGTGCTGACGATGTTGAGACCTACCGTGCGAACAAGGACCAGAAGAACGCCCCCAACCTTCGCAAGAACGGCGACACGATTGAGGATCCCATTCGCATGTACCTGCACCAGATGGGACAGGTTCCGCTTCTTACGCGTGAGCAGGAGGTGGAGATATGCATGCGTATCGAGGAGGCTGAGGTTCGCGCCAAGGAGCTTTTCAACCGCTTTACGTTCGCTCCGAAGATGTATGCAAAGCTTCTCGACAAGCTAGAGCACATGGATGAGCGTTTCGACCGCGTTGTCACCGACAAGTTTGACGACAACCGCGATGCGTACATGGCACAGCTTCCGAAGTTCCGCAAGCAGCTTGCGGATATCGGCAACAAGCTTGCGAAGGCCAGCCAGGAGTATGTGGCTCTCGTCAAGGCCCACACGCCTGCCGAATCTGCCGAGATGAAGGCGGCTGAGAAGGCTCTTGCCTCTGTTCGGGCTTCGCTGCGCAGGGTGTTCGACAAGCTCAATTTCAAGCAGAAGGTTCTTGAGCAGCTTTGCAATGAGGCTGATGAAAAGCTGTTTCTCCCGTACAAGCAGCAGCTTGCGCGCCTGGCGGCGCTCAAGAAGTCTCGCCCGAGCAAGAAGCGCGAAGCCGAGATGAAAGAGGTCCGCGGCAGGATTGCCAGATATGAGGCCGTGTTCGGCATGCCTCCGGAGGAGTTTCTCAACGATTTCGACATTCTGCGCACGGTTCTGCGCCGTGGACAGGATGCGCGCACGAAGATGGTCGAGGCGAACCTTCGTCTCGTGATCTCCATCGTCAAGAAGTACATGAACCGCGGCCTTTCGTTCCTGGATCTCATCCAGGAGGGCAATACCGGTCTCATGAAGGCAGTCGAGAAATTCGAGTACAAGCGCGGGTACAAGTTCTCCACCTACGCCACCTGGTGGATTCGTCAGGCGGCGACGCGCGCCATTGCGGACCAGGCCCGTACGATTCGCATCCCTGTACACATGATCGAGACGATCAACAAGCTCATGCGTGTGCAGAAGAAGCTTATCCAGAAGCTTGGGCGCGAACCTGTCGAACAGGAACTGGCCGTCGAGATGGAGATGTCGCCCGATGAAGTCCGCAAGGTCTATCGCATGGCGCAGCAACCGATTTCCCTGCAGTCCAAGGTGGGCGATTCCGATGACGCCAAGTATGGCGATTTCATTCCGGACACCACGGCGGAGAACCCTTCGGAGCAGACGGCGTATGCGATGCTCCGTGAACGTCTGCAGGAGATTCTGACGACGCTGACCGACCGCGAACGTCAGGTGCTGGATTACCGTTTCGGTCTTACGGACGGTTTCTCCCGCACGTTAGAAGAGGTCGGAAAACAGTTCAACGTGACGCGCGAACGCATCCGCCAGATAGAAGCGAAGGCTCTGCGCAAGTTGCGTCACCCCTCCAGATTGAAGAAGCTAGACGGATTCCTGGGGGCGTAATAATAAAGAAAGAGAAGAGGAAGAGAAACAATGAGTACTGCTACACTTATGCTCGCCGCAGGCTGTGCGGCAAAATGCCCTCCGCATGCGATCGCGGCGGTTGCAGGTGCGCTAGTCGCCGGATTCGTGATTGGGCGTCTCACCAAGCGCTGCAAATGCTCTGGCAAGAAGCACTCCTGTGATGGTGCCGGCCGCAGGGACCGTAAGCCTGTTCCGCGCATGGATTCCGCGCGTCAGCCCGTTCCCGCCGGCAGCGTGGAGATATATGTCGGAAACCTCAGCTACGACCTTACGGACGATTCCCTCAAGGATCTTTTCGCCAAGTATGGCGAGGTCGCGTCCGCAAGGATCGTCCTGAACCGTTTCAACGGCAAGTCCAAGGGCTTTGGCTTTGTTGTGATGCCCAATCGCGACGAGGCTGAGAAGGCGATTGCCGCATACTCCGAGAAGGAGTACATGGGTCGCAAGATGCGGGTCAACGAAGCAAAAAACACGATTACGGAATGATGAGCGAGAAAGAACTCAAGGAATCCGCTTTGGAGGAGGAAAAGGGCACGGAGGCGACTTCGCAAGCCGCTGCCGAATCTCAGAAGGAGGCAGTTGACGAAACTGCTTCCGCTGAGTCCTCCGCTGAAGCTGCCGAGGCTGAAGAAGCCGGTGCCGCGACAGAGGAGACTCCTTCAGCTGAGCCTGACTGGAAGGACATGTACGCGCGCATGCTTGCGGATTTCGACAACTACCGCAAGCGCGTTTCCCGCGACCGGGAGGAACTTGTGAAGTTCGCCGCGTCCGAGACGGTCAAGGATATGCTTGTCACGGCTGACAACCTCGCTCTTGCCCTCGGGCAGGCGAAGGATCCGGAGGATCCGTTCGTCAAAGGTGTCAAGCTTGCGTACGAGAGTTTCCTGAAGGCGCTCAAGGATCATGGAGCGGAGCCTTTCGAGTCCGTAGGCGAAGAGCTTGATCCCAGCCGCCATGAGGCTATAGCGACGTTGCCTTCCGATTCCATAGAGGAAGGTAAGATCTCCACAGAGGTGAAGAAAGGCTGGATGCTGAATGGACGTCTCCTGCGCGCGGCGCAGGTTGTTGTATCTTCAGGTCCGGCAAAGTAACAGAGGCGAGATTGCGTCATGGCGGATAAGAGAGACTATTACGAGGTGCTTGGCGTATCCAAGTCGGCGAGTGCGGACGAGATAAAGTCCGCATACCGCAAGCTTGCGATGAAGTACCATCCCGACCGCAACCCTGGTGATGAAGAGGCCAAGGCCAAGTTCCAGGAGGCGTCGGAGGCGTACGAGGTGCTGTCGAACGACGAGAAGCGCCAGCGGTACGACCAGTTCGGGCATCAGGGCGTGAATTTCGGACCTGGCGGATTTGATTTTGGGCGAGACTTCTCCCATTTCCAGGATATCGATCTTGGAGACATACTCAACTCCGTCTTCGGAGGCGGAATGGGCGGCGGAGCTTTCGGAGGAATGTTCGGCGGCGGTCGTCGTCAGGCGAACCCCGATGGTCCTCAGCGTGGTGCCGACATGTCGATGGAGCTTGAGGTCGATTTCGAAGAGGCGCTTTTCGGAAGCGAACGAACCCTCGACCTCACGTTGCCTGAAGAGTGCGACCAGTGCCATGGTTCTGGAGCTGCGAAAGGCTCGAAGCGTACCACATGCTCCACCTGTGGCGGACGTGGTGCGGTCGTTCGCGGAAACGGTTTCTTCCAGGTGCGCCAGACATGTCCAAAGTGCGGAGGCGAAGGGTCTGTCATCGAGCGTCCCTGCCCGGCGTGCCATGGATCGGGGCAGATGCGCGCGAAACGTCAGGTTACTCTCCGCATCCCGAAGGGTGTGGATACCGGGTCGCGTCTCCGTCTCGCCGGAAAGGGCGGCGGCGGATTGCGCGGCGGTGAGCCGGGTGATCTGTATGTTGTCGTCCGTGTTCGTGATTCCGAGATTTTCATGCGCGATGGACTGGATCTTGCCGTCGATGTGCCGGTGTCGCCGATTTCGGCGGCGGTTGGCGGAGAAGTTGATGTTCCTACGCCAGATGGCATAGCGAACCTGAAGATTCCGTCTGGCACCCCGAACGGAAAACTGTTCCGTCTGCGTGGAAAGGGAATGCCGTCCCTCAGGGGAATGGGTACAGGGGATCTTGTGGTGCGCATCGTGTTCGAGGTGCCGCAGCGCCTTACGGCGAAGCAGCGTGGACTGCTTGATGACCTTGCGAAGATTCTTGAACCTGAGAACTTCCCGGAGACGCAGCGGCTTTCATCTGCGACAAAGCAGTTCTATTCCCGCAAGGAGAAGCTTACTAAATAGCAGGACGGCACGGTGTTGTCCTTGACATTGAAAACGCAAAACAGAAGAAGGAGAGAACATGAACAGAAGAGATTTCATCAAGACCGGTTCCGGCGCTTTTGCAATTGCGGCTGCAGGATGCGCAATAGGTGACGCGGCAGCTTCCAACCGTGTCAGGCTTGCAATTGTCGGCTGTCACGCGAAGGGCCGAGGTGTGGCTGTGCTCAAGGCTGCAATGCAGGTGCCGGGCGTTGAGATTGCATACGTGTGCGATGTCGATTCCCGTGCGCGCGACTTTGCCGCAGATCTCGTTGAGAAGACGAGCGGTTTCAAGCCGAAGAAGGAGAAGGATCTGCGCAAGGTTCTTGAGGATAAGGAACTCGACGGCATCATCTCCGAAACGCCTGACCACTGGCATGCCTACTCTGCGGTTCTTGCGATGCGTGCCGGCAAGGCTGTGTACGTCGAAAAGCCCTGCGCTTTCTGTCCGCGTGAAGGCGAGATCATTCTCGATACGTGGAAGAAGACCGGTATGGTGTTCCAGATGGGCAACCAGCGTCGTGCCTCTCTCACGTACAAGAAGGTGTTCGACTATCTGAATAAGACGGG
>JAGBFY010000568.1 GCA_017936245.1 Kiritimatiellia bacterium | reverse complement strand
GCATATCCCGCACGAGCCCATTCGGTGCTGCCGTTCTTCACCGAAAAAGTCACCGCGAAGTACTCACCGCACTTCGCCGGCACCTCGCACAGGAAGCAGCCCTCCTTCACGCCCGTTGCCCTGTAAGACGACGAATCACCCCTTCCAAACGAATCATCCTTTTCAAAAACGCCTGCGCCTTTCTTACCTCCCCTCTTCCAGGAAGAGTATTCCCCTTTGAACGCATCCTCGAACTTTCCTGTATCCGCAAGGCATCTCTTGAGGAATCCGGCAGGATCGCGGTTTGCGTTCAGGACATCAGAAAGTCCAGGGAACATATCTGTCCAGGTGCGTCCATCATCGACAAGGCGCGCATCAAGCTTCTCCGGACGCTTTATCCATGTACGTTTTTCACCATAGAGCCACACATACTCGTCAGAGGCATCTGAAGCCTGGGCCAGATTGCGTTCAAGATGCGCGGCGCGGGAACCTTCCACAGACCCCCTGTAATACTGCGATCCGGGCGCAAAGGAGTCATCCGTATAAGAGTCGAGATACACCGGGAAGGATGAACTCAGGCGGGATCTGTACTTGTCGAGATGTTTGGTGTCCACAAACATCTGTGTGCACTTCGCCTGAAGAGTGCGGGCAAAATGGAACCAGTTGTACTTCGATTCATAACGGTAGCCCGTCTCGTCGCCCTCAATGAGCTTAACGGTCCACGGCATGACATCAAGCATTCCGTTGATGAAAGGTATCCAGAGATCCCCCTTCGCGCGCATGGCGGCCACCGGATCGTCCGCAGTGGAATATGAATTCCAGAACGACGGATCCGCCACCAGAAAACGGTAGAAGAAAAGCTCCGCATCCGGAAACTCGTCGAATGCCGCCTTGAACGTTTCGCGGCCCCGCCGTCTTGCAACCTTCGCAAGTTCATCCCACGGCAGTTCATCTTTAAGGCGCACGAACTGACTGCATTTGAAATAATCTTCATGGTCGATGTGCAGGCCGCGGCAACCGCCGCGTTTTGCCGCCCATGCGATCGCCCGCATATGTCCGGCTATGACGGACCATGACTTGTCATCATCCCACGCCACGCGCTTTCTCGGGATGCGGAAGGATCGTACGAACAGTTCGCGGAACGCGGTCGCCGAAGTCAGCTCTTTCAACAATGGAACCTCTGCAGCAAATACGTCAAGCGGCCATTCACGCATGTCGCGCGTGGTCATATATACGGTGGCGTCCTTTCCGTCGGGCATGGGACCTGTCAGACCTATCATCGTACCATCCAGCCCCAATCCCTCATACGCAGCGGCATTGGCAAGCAGATTCGATGCTGACGCACTTCCAAACTCGAACCCGCAGGCAATGAACTTCTTTTTTACCGGCCCCTTCATTATCATGCTTGCCGACACAGAAAACACCACCATCAAGCATAGCGATGCGCAAACGGATATTTTTTTATGCATATTCATATACCTTTTCTCTGTTGGATTACCTTATTGAAATTACCATTGCAGGCTTTGCGGCCACCTTTGCCGCAAATGTGACGGTACCGTCGGCATTTGCACGCTGCACGACTTCGCACTTGCGCTTCTGCACCGTTCCCGGAACGTTAAACTTCAGTGATGCTGACGCTTCAGCCGAAACCGTGCATATCGCAACGTCAAAGGCATTGTTGGGCAATTCCTTTGTCTCGAACGAAACCGTTACCGACCCGTCATCCGCATCGCTTGAGAAGGGCACCTCCCACCTCGTGTTTATAGCACCGAAAGCAACGAGATCCGCATCCGCCGGACACGGATCGACGACAAGCGAGGTTCCAGCGGCAAACTGCACCGCCAGTCCGTTCACGGCATTGGTCGCGGAAACCTTAAGTGCACCTTCAACAATCTGAAGCACATTGGAGCCTTCCAACGGAGATTCGCACTGAACCCCGTTATCGGCAAAACCCGGCTCCTCACAGCCAAGCACAAGCGCTCCTTCGCCAAGCTTAACGAAGCGTCCACCATATGTGACAGGCGAGTCGATCCGTAGCGTCCTGCCGGACGGCACTACGAAACGGGCTGCATGATTGACGAAGAGACCGCGAGTCGGCTCGCTGAACACCACATCGGCCATCGCAGTCACGCAGGTGTAGTTCTCTATTGTAACGGCTTTCCACGGATCGCTTCCAGTATATGCACCGCCGAGATTGCGGCCGTCATTCAGTTTCACGCGCAGAGAACGGTCAACGGAATTGTCCGGATCGTAGTCCGACAGGTAGCTGGTACACCGGACGCTGCCCGAGAAATTGGTGTTGGCGGCACGGAAATCCACGAAAAACATGCCTGTCTGCTGATTGTGCGCACAGACAAGATCCGTATGTCCGTCAAGTTCCCCGAGAAACACGAGGCCACGTCCGCTGCGGCCTGCGAGCTGAGTTCTGCCAGAATAGAATGTAATGGGAGTATCGATCTCTGTGACATACGGTCCCGCATAGGTCGACACCGAATTGGAATTGCATCCGTCAACGTAAAGATGCTTAAGCGTCAGTTTCTTGACATGCATGTGCAGAGAGCCGCTTGTAAAAAGCTCCATTTCCGGATAGTTGAGATGTAAATTCCATCCGCATGCCATCATCCGATACCATGCACAATACACCGCACCGTTGAAATCAGACGACGGTATCGCACCCGTAGACCAGAAACTGTCGCCATATACGTCATCAAATGCCGACCAAGGACCGGCGGGATTCGCCGGTTGATACGAATCGTTATGTGTACGCATAGTTACAATCTCATCATAAACGCAACGTACATCTTTTGTGCCGTCTCCGTTATCCACTATCCTCATGCTGACGTTTTTGGGAAGAGGGAATCTGGAAAGCGCAACCTTACATATGATTTTCGAGAGTTCCTCAGGTGCGTTTGCCGCCGCGGGACCGGAAAGCCGCATGATTGTCGTTTCTTTCGCATTCGCCGCATTGACGTCAAACTTCTCGAACCTTATCGACGGGCTTCCCGTTATTGCAAGCGAATTGGTAACGTTCCACATCACTGTGCCGCAATTGTAGAAATCCAAGACCAATTCCGCACCGTCGGCCAGCTCAAGATCGCCGATGAAAACATTCCCGCTCGTCATCTCGGATGCGGAAAGGATACCTTTCGATTCCACAGAAATGCCGCCTG
>JAGBFY010000567.1 GCA_017936245.1 Kiritimatiellia bacterium | reverse complement strand
CTCCAGTCCGGGAGGCTCCCCGCATCACATCGCCGCCGGACGCCGTCTGCTCGAAACCTACAACGTCAATGCGCCCAAAGATGGTATCGCTGTGTTTGCCGGTGCCCAGAACGCGATATCCGTGTCGCTTCTTTCCGTTTTCGCTCCCGGTGACGCGATAGCAGTCGACCCCTACACCTACTCCAACCTGATCGAAAGCGCACGACTCGCGCATGTCAGGCTTGTCCCCGTTGAAGGGGACGCTGGAGGGATGCGTCCAGAGGAACTAGACCGTCTCACGAGAAAACACCGGATAAAAGGTCTCTTCACCATGCCGCAGGCGGCGAACCCCACCGGCATAACGCTGTCGGAGAAGCGCAAAGACGAACTTGCCGCCGTGGCAAAAACACGTTCATTAACGATAATCGAGGATGACATATCTCCGTTCGCACCATCACCGGAAAGTCATCCATTCTTCGAGCGCAATCCCGACTCGACCATATACATCGCTGCCTACACCGCGATGCTTGCACCAGCATTCAGAATAACCTATGCCGCATTCCCGGCCTCATTCCGCGACCGGCTTCTGAAAGGGCTTTTCCTCCTTAACATGAAAGCCGGATCGATCGACGCTGAAGTCGTATCCGAGCTGATCCTCTCCGGAACGGCCATGCGCATAATGGCGGCGAAACGAGAGGCGGCGGTCAAGGCCAACGAACTCTTCGACCGTACATTTCCGAAATTCGCTTTGGGGAAACAATCCAAGAAGCAGGGACTGTTCCCGTTCTTCAGGAAAATTCCTCTCCCGCCTTCTCCGCTTTCAGGACCGGAGGCCGAAGAGTTCTTCCGCAAACGGGGCATCGCCGTAATGCATTCCTGCAGATTCGCGGTCGGCAAGGCACGACAGCAGGACTTCCTGCGCATATCCCTTTCCTCTGTCCACAGCGAACGGAAACTTTCGGAAGGTTTGGAACGGCTCAAAAAGGCCATCAGGGACATTCCTTCCTAAAAGAATTCTTGCCCCTCTATCCATCATCACTTCTTCGAACGTTGAAAGCGGCCTTGCGCATCACGATATGTAGTCTTGCCGTAGCGGTCAGTCGTGGAAGTTCCGGTTATGCGGCCTTGCGCATCTGCAAGCCGCCAACCATGCGACGAATAGCCGACTGGCTCATTGCTTCCAATTTCCATCACCTCATGCGCATCCTTGTGCCGTGATGCCATCCCGGCTATCCACATCCGCACAAATCCCCCACTCCCGAACACCTTCCCTTCCCCTATCTGCACCACCCTCCCTTCTCCGGGGTCAAACCCCGTGAAAAGTGAAACATAGGTAATAATGAGGTCTTGAAAATGAGAATTCACCTATGAGATATTAGCTCTCTTCTGATCAGAAAGAGGATGATTTGGACTGATTCTCAAGATTACGGTGTGGACGAAATCTTACATATCTCTAAAAAAACGCTATTTTGCAAAATCACCAGAATCACAAGCGAAATTACCACTCTTTTCAGGGTCCCACCCCAGTTATTCCACCCGATCCGCGCCATTTGTAGATGTGTACGGCAAACGGCTCGAACTCATCCTCTATTTTTCCTTCGACGGCCGTGCACGTGCGCTTTTCATACAAAACTTCCACCGTCTGCGCCCCTTCTGCCGTCAATCTTGCCGAAACGCGCTCCGGCGAGGCGTTCACCGCAAAAAGGTAGCACCAGCCGTCGTGCCGCTTCAAAAGACACGTCACCGACGGCCCCGTCTCAAGCGGATCTTTCTGCGGCCCAGAAACAACTTCCGGCGCAGGAGGCTGCGGCGGCGTACGTTCGACCAACACCGGCGAGAGTTCCGATAGCCGCGTTGCAAGCTCACTGATGGTGCGCCAGCGCTCCGGCATGGAGGTTACACCTTCATTCTCTTTAAATCCGCCGTAAGTATACCACGTAACTCCGTGGGCACCGTGAATAACGGCGGCAAATGTAGTTGCGAAGAGCTGTTCCCGGGACGGAAAATGCTTCCATGATCCCCAGCCCTTGAAATACTGCATGATCGCCCAGCAGGTGCGGGCCTTGCCTTCGCCGTGAAGTCTCACATCTTCATGAAACCGCTTCATGTCGCGGATTGTCCTTGCGACACAGGTTTTATCCGTATCGTCTCCTTCCTTTCCTCGGATAGGATAAATTTCCGGCATGAATCCGTCCGTGGCGGTAACATAAGAAGCATAACGGGAAAACAAATTCCAGGAAGATCCGTCGGCAGATGCGAGCATGGCATCCGCCTGCACTGTTATTCGCGTGGGATCAACCGCTTTTACCGCTTCATGGTAGTCGGCTTCAAGCTCCGGAGAAATGTGATCGGACGTGTCATCACCCAGATACCATGCTATGATGTCCGGATTGTGACGGCCGATATTCATGAAATTGCCGTCGGGGAAACGTGATTCCACCCAAAGTTTGATTCCGTATTTTTTCGCCGCGGAGAGAAATTCAGGGTTGTATGAATTGCCGTAGGTTTGCGCCAGATTGAATCCGGATTCCTTCAGCCCTTTAAAAGCCGTGTCAAGATTAAAGCCGTTGAATTCACGTTTACACACCGCATAAAGACCAATCGGGAAAAACGGCTTTCCATCGACAAGCGTCATGCCGTCATCACGAACCGACACATGAGGAGTCTTCGGAGCTTCGCCGATATAAAACATCTTTCTGCTCTTTGCTTTGTTTCCGTGAAAATCGCTCACATGCACTTCGGCGACATGAAGACCCTGTGTCCATGTTCCCGGCGGCACTGCAAGTGAAATCAAATCACCTTCACGCTTAAAATCCGAAGTCCTGTCGATTCCGTCCACGACCACCTTCAACGAATCCCAGAGTACGAACGATTCATTCTCCTTTATGGAAATACGAAGCGTCTCGGAAGTGTTCAAAGTGGGGCTGGGGCTTTCGCGCCGGACACGCGGCGGCCTTAAGTCTCCATCAAGCGTCCAGTCGTGGTTCACTTTGCCGCCCACCGACACTTCGCGCAGCGCCGGCGTTGCACATCCGTCGGACGACAATTTCACGCGGTACTGCATGAACTCGGCATCAGCGGCGAACGGGGCTTCAAAATACGTTTTATCCGTTCCGTCAGGTCCGACAAACGGCATTGATGAGAGTTTTTCAACGCTGGACGTTCCACGCCATTGAAAACGCACTGCCGAACCTTTCGGACAGTCTGCCATCCACTTGACCGCACCGCCTTTGCACACCTCTGAAACAAAAACGCCTTCTTTCGCGCAAACTTTTTTATCGCCCAACTCCTCAAACGTGAAATCGCTGAAAACGACGGCGTCGCCTTGATCGACGTTGGGATAATCAAACCCGAAACTCATGAAAAAGGAAACGGCGCCCGGCGGTATGTCGCCCGTCATCGAAACCTCGCACTGCGGTCCTTTTGCAAGGGAAAACATGATCCGATCGCTTTTACCAATCGTCTTTCCGTTTGCATCCTGCCAGATGATGAAACTCTGCCAGGATTTACCTTCATTCGTACGCAACTTAAGATTATACTTTGATGTTTTGGCAAAAAATCCGAATCGAAAGCGGCGCCCAGTACCCTTCAGCATGATCTTCCCGGACTTCGCGTTCCATGCCGTGTCGCAGCGTTTCGCCGGTCCTTGCACGTGCAATCCCTTTACTCCGTCATACTCGCCGCCGACGGTGATTTTAAGAAGATTGCCGTGATTCGTGAACTTCCAGAAACCCTGACGCAGGAAGACATCATCCTCTACCGTCGGAACTCCCGCCTCGCGGCACCGGATCGCATCGGACGAAACCTCAACATTTCTCGCATTGTACACAGGCGTGGCGGCAACTGTCGCAAATAGGCCCATTGAAACCGCTGCAAAGGCAATTCTTTTCATTTTACTTCCATTCCTCACAGATATCCAATAGAGCGGACAGCAACCTTTCTTTCAGCACCTCGAAAGAACTCTAAACTCGGAGATCTGCTTCACACTCCCTTTCAACTGAAATCCGACTGACCGTCTCAATACTCGATCTGACGGGCGGGCTTCGCTGGTTTCGGGCTGCCGGAAATCTCCTTGTGGGGCCAACCCATCCTCTTTTCGGCACGCGCTTCGTAGCGGAAATTGCACACGAAATCGTCTTCCACGGAGGCCCGATACGCATTCATTGCCTTGAATGCGGCATCGAAAGCGTCGGCCTTCGCCTTGTCTCCGGGAGCCGCCTTCATCGCCTTCTCGGCAATGCGAGTAAGGCGGGTCAGTTCGGTATCGCGCAGACCCTTGCGCAGGAATTCGATGCGTGCGATGACCTCACTGTCGCCGGCGGCCGCCTTTTTCGCGGAATCGAGGAGACTGTAATTGTCGGCGAAGAACTTCTCGTCGAAATAGTCGCCGAGAATCGCAGCGTTGTTGTGGTAGCTTCCACCACCATGGTTTCCGCCCGTGTGGTTCTGCCAGGATATCTTGTGGAAATCGTCGAACGTCCATTTCGTGGTGAACTCGTGGATGCCGTCGATATACCGGGCGACAAGGTCACGGGCGGACCCGAAGGCCGAAAGCATCTCATCGCGGGCGCGGTCATAGCCGAAAAGCGGATTCCGGAAGGAGCGGATGAGCGCGTAGTCCAGCATCGCGTGGCAAGCCCACGAACCGCGCAGCGAGTCGAATTTGCAGGCCTTCATCCCGTTCGTGTAGGCAAACGCAAAATCCTCGAGGATGATCCGGCCCTGGTCGAACGGGTAGTTTCCGCCGGCGAGCATGTAGTTCGGACGGTATATGAACTCCTTCACGCCCGCCTTGCGCCAGCCAAGGAAGCACTTGCGGAAAAAGTCCGACTCCTCCTTGTCGTAAGGTAAGTAGCTGCGAGGGACGAACTCGATGATCACGGACGGATCGAGCTTCACCTCTTTAGGAGCCTCGGTGTAGTTTTCATAGGCGTATCCCACGACGCGGGCGGCGGGATTCACCTTGCGGACCTCGGCCTGGACATTGTTGTAGAACCTCGCGTATCTGTCAGAGACGGACGCGACGGGGCGGAGCCGGGGATCGTCCTTCGGGATTCCCCACCGGTTGTCGCAAAGCATTGCGTTGAACCCATACACGCCGCGTTCCTTGGCGATCTGGCCGATCTCATCAAGCGTAATCGAACCGTTCCAGTATCTGCACTTCGCGAACCTTTCGTCCGGCGCATCCCACGAGCGGCATTTCCCGCATCTGCAAAGCACTACGTAATCATTTTCACAGCAGTTGACCCAAGGTTCAAACCAGCCTCTGCGGCCATCCTTCTCCCACCAGTCTTTCCAATCCTTGACGATCTGCTTCCACACTCCGGGCTGAGAGACGCACAGCGTCACAAGCGAGCCGCTTGATGCGGGGCGCCTCACCCCGCCCGGAAGTTCATTGAAGAATTCCGGATTGCTCTTGCCGAAACGTTTCCACCACTTTTCGAATGCGTGGCCGGTCTTCGTCATGCGTCTGCGCCCCAGACGGTGGCGCACGAGAAACTTCGACTGTCCGGCATAGAAACGTTTCGCCGATTCCTCGTTCGAGAAGCCGACCTTGGGGGAGAGCCACGGCTGGGTTCCGTGCATGAAGCGCTCCTCAAGCGGTTCAATCCCGGTGCGGTCAATCCTTCCTACCTCAAGGGAGGAACGCTTCGGAATCACTTCACCGGTCGGCCCCGGCCATATCCACTTGACATCCATTTCATTCTCGAGGAAATCGTAGACGGCATAGATGGTCGCGTAAACGGTGCGGATCCAGGTGTACCCGATATCGCTGTATTTTATGTTCGAGTCCCGTCCGAGAAGGAAAAGTCCGTTCCCGGAAGTCTTCACAATCCACTCGTCCTTCTTCAGTTCTCTGCCCGGAAGTCCTGCCGCCCTGGCGGCGGCGGTGGCGCCAATGAAGAAATGGAACGGATACTTTCCGGAATCGGACCTGCCCTCATTCACGATCTCGGCGGCAACGCCGAAAGCCTTGTCGATATGGTACTTGAGCTCCTCTGCCGCGTACCTTTCGCAATCCAGCGGCTTCGCGGGAATGACGATATCGGCGTACAGCTTTCCATCCCGGGCGAGCGTGAATCCCGCAGAAGACGCAAAGCAGTTCGACACACACGCGACAGCGAAAAAAACCGCCGCAACAACCGAAACGGACATAACTCTCATTTGCTTTTCATACCTTTCGTTTGACACGAATTGCAAGTTGCTTCATCATCGGGGAAACGCTCATTGTGCGACATCATCTTCAGATGTCGTGTTAGGATCGCCGAGAAGCCCCACAACATCGGACAAAGGACATACGAGACGGCTTCCTATGTACACGTCTTCATAAGTCCAACCTCCGGACATGTGATATCCAGACGCAAGATTCGCACGATCATGTGACACGCTTCCTCCACGCTTCACGACTGAGGGTTTTTCGGCATTTGTGGCGGAAAACGCAACTCCCACGGGATTAGTCGTCACGGCACCGCTTTCCCATCCCTCCTGGAACGAGTTCACGTATTCAACGTGATTTGTGGCGTACCAGTCGAGACAGAACTCAAGCACGTTGCCGTGCATATCGTAGAGCCCCCAATTATTGGACAGTTTCGTACCCACAGGACGATGTACTTTTTGGGCTTTGCTGAGACTCCACGCAACGGCATCCCAGTCGGCGCTTGACGGACTGGCCTTGCCTGTGTTGATCCGGGTGCCCGTTCCAGCACGGCAGGCGTACTCCCATTGCGCGTCAGTGGGAATGTCAAGGGTCTTGAGTCCGGTATGCTTACGCATTTTCCCAATCACGCTTGAGGGCGAAACGGGATGGTCCGCCTTGGGCCAACCGTACGGATCGTCCGCCAGCAGTGCGTTCTGCCCACGAAGATGCACGCAATCGATTTTTGACACCGGACAGAAAGGATCCTTTGTGACCGACGGATTGCTGGCGTAATTGGAATACTGCCCCTGAGTAAGCTCAAACACACCCATGTAGTAGTCCTCCGTGAGAAGGACATTATGAGCCGTGTTGTAGCCGCCTGCATCTTGGACCCCTTCGGGAATCCCCATGCGCCATACCACATTCGCTGCGGGAATCCTCCGCATGACCATGGCATCCGTACGATACAACGCAGATCCGATTCCACCGGGCAAAGATGCCTCGCACGAATAGAACCTCACGGAATTCGTGAAATCGGCGATATCCACCACCATGTAATCGGGGGGTGAGTTTGTCGGATAGGCAGTGATCCTGGCGCGTACGGCTCCTGCCGGCAGCTTTTTCCCCGACCACGAACCGGCTGGCCACCACAATGCCGACACGTTTTCGTCCAGCGTCCGCACGACGGTCGACACCGCGCCGACAAGACGTCCGGTAGCTTCTCCGCCCACGGGTGCCCAATCACCCTCGCCATTCGCAAGCGCGTTCGTTTCGATGTCGATCGTCACGATCGCCGGTGCTCCTGAGAGCACATATGAGATTCTGGACGGCTCATACGCTCCGCCGTAGGTAAAGCTCACGCCTGAAACGGACGGATCCGCCGCCAGACAGGACGCACACGCCGTTACGCTTCCAGCTAAGATTTTCCAGTTCATATTGAGTTCCTTTCCTTCAACGGATCACTATCGACATGGCCACCGGATACGTGCAGAACCGCGAAAGCGCGGAAGATTGCGACGACACCTCCAGCGTGCTGTCGAACGCGGCGGTTGTCGCAACTGTCGAGACCGACACCGGGGCGTTCACGTAGCCGGAAGTGTTCCAGTATTCGTTGTCCTGGTTCGTATCCAATGCGTTCACCGCACCCACCGCCGCGACCGCAGCACCCGACAAAAAGAGTTTCAAGTTCATGGTTTGCTCCTTTCCTTACCTGAACACAGCAGGGCACACAAGCCTGAATCCGTTGTAAGCACCGTCGTAAAGCGCTCCACCATAACCACGGTCCCCCGATCGGCCGTTATTGGAATTGGCCGAATAATCATGAGCGTAACTGCCGCCTCTGAGAATCGACTGAAGCTTGTCGCTGGCGAATATACCCTCCTCAGCCCCGACCGGATCAACCGTAACGCCGCCACGCCACCAGTCCCTGTTGAATGTGGACTCATATTCGGCGCCATTCGAGGCTCGGTCCAGACAGCGCTCCTGAACATTGCCATGCATATCGTAAAGTCCCCATGCATTCGGAATTTTCAACCCCACCGGATGCGTCTGCTCCTTGTTGTCGGTCGTATTCTCCTTGGAATTGGAGGAAAACCACCCCACTTTCTTGTAATTCGCCTCTGTTGCAGCAGTACCGTTATTGTAGGCGGTATCCGTTCCTGCCCTGCATGCGAACTCCCACTGCGCTTCGGTCGGAAGATCGAAATCGGTGACGTTTCCGGTCTTCGTCCGGAGATACCCGATCACGCTATCTGGCGTGACATCGTGCCCATCCTGAGGCCATACGTAGGACTTGAAGTCTTCCGACATTCCGCGAAGAAGAGACAACGTCATCTTCCCGCAAGGGCGGAACGGAGAATCGGCGTAATTTCTGAAGGAATTCGGAACGGTCTTGCCGCTTATCCCGGGATACTGCCCCTGCGTCACCTCATACACGCCAATGTAGAAGTTTTCAGTGAGGCAGACATTATGGCGCTGATCCGCCTCCGGATTGTGGTACGGTTCATCGTCCGGAGAGCCCATTTTCCATACGACGCCGGCGGCGTCGATGCGGCGCATGAGCAGCGAGTTCGTCTTGTAGAGGTCGGAAGCCACTCCTCCGGGGACATAGTTCGACGCAGCATAGAACCTCACGTCCCCGGCAGTGTCGAGCCCCACGACCATCCACCTCGGCGGCGCATTCGTCGGCCATAGCGTCACAACCGCCCTCGTACGTGAGCCTGTTATCTCC
Source organism: Kiritimatiellia bacterium (assembly GCA_017936245.1). Taxonomy (GTDB): domain Bacteria; phylum Verrucomicrobiota; class Kiritimatiellia; order RFP12; family UBA1067; genus UBA1731. The sequence goes on along the minus strand of JAGBFY010000567.1, from coordinate 1,609 downwards.
TGATCAGGCCAATCACGCCGCGCATGCCATTTGATGGTGTACTCGTCCGCCGACCGGCGCACGATCCTGTTCACGTCGCCGGAAACCGTCTGGACGTTCTCGCCGCCGATGTCAACCCAGTCACCCTCACCGTTCGCGAGGGTGTTGGTCTCTATCGCAAGCGTGACGATTGCTGGAAGCTGCTCGAGCGTGTAGGTTATGACGGCGTTTCTCTTGCCGTCCTGCGAAATTCCGGTCACCACAGGGGCTGACGCAAAAACGCTTACGGACACAATAACCGCAGCCTGTAAAATCAAATTTCTCATGTGACCTCCTCTCATGAAAACGAAATGTCGTAGCATTCGCCGTTGAAGTTGCGACCGGCGACGCACACCGGCACTCCGTCGCCGAACGTCCCCTGCCATTCGAAATGCAGATGTCCGCAGAGCCATGCCTTCAGGTTCTTCTGGCACTTCAGGAAATCCACCATCTGCCTGAACACGGCCGGAGCCCTGGACTTTGCGTAATCTTCACCCATAAGATAATATGAGTTCAGGCTGTTCTCCTTGGGCAGGGGCTGTTTTTTCCTGCGATGGTGTTCACAGTTCGCCTCATGCAATTCCTTCGAGAATGGAGGCATATGGCACATCAGCACGGTGGGCAGCCCCTTTGCGAACTCCGCCTTCATCATCCTGAACTGCTCGTTTCTGCAGTGACGAGCCAGCCCGGTGTCGTCGAACGCCACAAAGTTCACCCCGTTCACGACCCGCGACGCCAGAATGAGGGGATTGCCGATGGCATCCTCGAATTTTGCGCGGAGCTCGTCATCCTCCTTGCGGTTGCGCGGGTTGAGCTCGCCCGTATGCAACCCCCGTCCCTCATGGTTGCCGAGTGCAGAGAAGATGTTCTGTCCGGCGAAGGTGCGTTTGATGCAAGCGACGTTCATCTCGCTGCGGAAGTCGAACAGGTCGCCCGTGTTGAGCATCATCATCCCCTTCTTCCGGGCATAGGCGATGGTGGCCGCCAGAGACTGGACCGCAAACGGGAAACCGCCCTTCCCGAATACGCCATTGTTGCGGGCCTCGTAAAGATTGAGTTCCTTTGTCGTCCAGGAAAGAAGCTCGGCAGGATCAGCCATGCTTATGTGCGTATCGGAGAAATGAAGCGCTGAAAACGGCTTCACAGCCCCGACATTGAGCTTAAGCGGCGTTGGCTGCAGATACTCCTTTATAAGATTCTCCTCGATGGAGGCCTTGAAGTTTATGCGCTTGCGGCGCGAGGTGCGGTCCGTCGCGTCCGATATCGCGGCCAGCGCAGGAAGCATGAACGCCCCGGCTCCAACCGTCAAAAAACCTCTTCTGTTGATATTTGTCATTTCCGCTTTCCTTTCTCGCTCTTCCTCAATTCATTTAACAAACTGTCGTGACTGCCGTACTTGTATGTTATTCCGCGCCCCTCCGCGATCTCCCTGAACTTGTCATTGAAGGTTCCGGAATGCGTGGGATCCTTGGCGAGCTGACCGGGCGGCGGCGCCTTCGGTCCGCTGTAGAAGAACTTCGGGGCCTTCGACGGAGTGCACTTGCGCAGGAGTCCTGCTGCGGAGAACTTCTCTATCCAGGGGAGCACCTTG
>JAGBFY010000566.1 GCA_017936245.1 Kiritimatiellia bacterium | reverse complement strand
TACCGGTTGAAGTTCGCGGACTCGTACTATGGCGAGATGGCGCACTATGGGCTGTATCGCCTCGCAACTGCGAGAACGCGGATTTGACAGAAAAAAAAAAACAAATATAATTCACAGCCATTTAAAGCGAAGAAAGGACGAAAGCCGTGACAAAAAGAGAAGCACTCAATGGAAAGCCGTATGCGGGAAATCCGCACGTACGGTTTGACGAGGGGGAAGCCGCATCGACGGCAACGTCGAGGCGTGGGTCTCTACTCTACAGAAAGAAAATTAATAACGTGCATAACTTCTTTGCTGCAGCAACGTTTGTCGCGGCGTTGATGGTCAATGGTGGTGCGGTGGCCGAGCCCTCGACGTTCACGGTCGATGATCGTAATGGTGCGACGGTCGGCTCTGCTGGTGACGGCTATCGGTTGAACTGGACGGATTCTTCGGTATTGTATGCCAATGTAACCGTTAAAAACAATCTTTTGATTGATGGTGAGTATTGCGGTGGTCTTACGAACAATGGATACACTGTTCTGAGCGGAAACGATTCCGGTCCGGCCATTGTCACCATTACTAACAACGTGAAATGGATACGTCCGCGTCGTAACGCCATCCGATTCCAAAAACGCGGTGGCACAATCGTCGTCTCGGAAAAAACACCTCGCGACATCGATTGGGCTAATCCTGTCTATTCAGCAGGTCAAATATCTACGGCGGTTGGTGAAGCTTGGCCCAACATGCTGGGCACATTCGGCTTTGGCACAGGTATCATCGTTGAGTCGGACGTGACAGCGGATAACGGCATACTTGACATCTTCAGGCTCCTGCCGAACGGCTCGGCGTCATTGTCTTATGTTACAAACCAGAACGCCTCGGTCGCCGCTCGAATCCTCTTCGAGGGCGGTGAGATATGGTCTCTGGCGGAAGGTGATACCAGGTTCCAGGTCGCTGACGGTGCGAAAATCATTCTCCAAAGTGTTGCCGGAACCCCCATTATTTTTCGGAGCAGCGTTTACGATTACAAACTATTTTCTGGTGCCGGAACACTCAAAACAGCCGGCGATGGCGATTTCGTACTTTTGCAGCACTCGTATGCTCCCGCCAAGACGGTGATGCTTGGCGCAGACGAAGGCGGTCGCATCGTCTGGGGCAATGCGGGCAACTTCAAACTTGGAGGAAGAATGTGCCTGAAACTGACATCCGACGATGTCCTTCCGCATGGAGAAGGGAAAGGCAAGGTGATGATTGCCGTCGGCGAGTATTCTGGAACGGGCACGAGCGAAGCCGCGCCGCTTGTGATTGACCTTAACGGCACGGCGAACACGGTGAACGGCATCGGCATCGGAGGAAACACTTACTACAGCAAGTGGCATGTCATTACGAACTCGTCTGAAACCGTCGCCACGTTGGGTCTGGACGTTTACACAGACAAGAACCTGCACGAAATCATGACCACCAACCTTGCGGCGAACGCCGCCACAAGCATCAAACTCAAAAAGATCGGCGCCGGGAAATTGTCCATTGGGGATGCCAAGGCGACCAACATTCTTGAGCGTGTCGCTGGAACGGAAGTTACGGACGGCGTTCTCTGGTTCGCAGTGGACTATGCGCTTACGCGCCCGCTTTCAGTTACCGGCAATGGTTCGATACAGGTGAATGAGAATGTGCAAGGTAATGCCAGGACGCTCGACCTTTCGGCCATTGCCGATGCCGACCTCTCCATAGGCGGCCTTACGGTCGATACCGCCTACTACTATGGCAAAACTCCAACTATCACGAAGTTCCGTCCGGCGGCGAACGGCAAGCTGTATCTGACGAATGTTTCTGGTCAATTGCCTGCGAAATTCACCGTTCCGATCAATCTGACGACCGTTGTCGATGCGGAAAATTTCGCGACGTGGAAGGTCGTGGCTAACGGCGAGGAGGCGCACGGATACGTTCCTGTATATGAGAACGGTGTGCTCAAGGCCGATCTTAAGACTGGTCTGACCATCAGCATTCGGTAGGATGAAAACGTGCAAATGTTGAAATGAGTTGGCGTTTAGCACCCAGTCTGCGTTTGGCGCAGGAATGTAAATGGGTATAACCAGTTTTTCTTGAGCCGTGTAGAAGTGTAGAATGTGTAGAAAACTGTTATCTCTCATTTTTTTGTTTTTAGTGGTTAAAAAAAAACAGAGAAGTTATAGGCAAGAGTTCGAGAAATGAAAATTTTGTATTCTGATTTATCAGTTCGGCTCGCGAGGATGTTCGTCCTACCGTGTGCGGTAGCGGCAACATTCACCACAGCATTTGCAGGCGTCAAATATGACATCCCCATGATGGATGTCAAGAACGAGGCGGGGCCTCACGGGACGAGCATTGGAGACGTGTGTCTTGCCGGCAAGAAGTATTGGGCGTCGCTTCGCGTCAAAACGCCGAGCCGTGTCACCATCCCGCTTGGCGGCGGTGCCGTTTCGCTTCAAGCCGTTTGCGGCGTTGACTGCCGCAATGAGGTGGCTCAACCTGCGACATTTCGCATAGCCGCTCCGGACGGCAGAGTGTTGTGGGAGAGGTTCGGCATCAAGAAGGGTGTGAAGCTCGACGCGAAGGTGGAACTGACGGGACTTGAGTCCGTCGTCCTGGAGGTGGCGGGGACTGCCGGCATTATGGCCGGATGGGCGTTTGGGACCCACTTCGAGTTTGCTGACGGCAAGTATCCGCCAAACGATATCAGGATGCACACGCCTCAGCTCGGCATTCTGACGCCGCCGGAAAGCGAAAAGCCGCGTATCAACGGGCCAGTCGTGTACGGTGTACGGCCCGGACATCCGATCATCTACCGCGTGCCCGTCACCGGTCTGCGGCCGATGAAGATTTCCATCGCCGCAAAGAATGCAAAGTGCGCAAAGAACCGTAGCGAATGTCTTTGCGTCCTTTGTGGTAGAAAAATAACCTTCAACCCGGCTACGCAGGTTCTCACAGGTTCCATTGACGAGCCCGGCAATTACCCGCTTACGATCGTCGCGGAAAACGCGAAGGGCAAAGCCGAGAAAACGCTGACCATCAAAGTCGGGGAAAAGATTTCGCTTACTCCCGCGATGGGATGGAACAGCTGGAACTGCTTCTCCTGGAACGTGACGGCCGACGACGTCCGCAAGGCGGCAGATGCGTTCGAGAAGACTGGTCTTGCCGATCACGGCTGGTCATACGTCAACATCGATGACTTTTGGCAGAATAAGCCTAAGTCGTGGATGAAGGATCTTCACGGTCCGGTGCGGGACGGGAACGGAAAGATCAACACGAACAAGCGTTTCCCGGATATGAAGGGTTTGGTCGACTACCTTCACTCAAAGGGGTTCAAGGCCGGAATTTATTCTTCGCCCGGACCGAAGACATGCGGCGGATGCGAAGGAAGCTGGCAGCATGAGGCGCAGGATGCAGAGGCTTATGCCGAATGGGGCTTTGACTATCTGAAGCACGACTGGTGCAGCTATGGCGACGTTGCCACCGGTGAAGGCATTGAACGCGCAATGCGTCCATATCGCATCATGGGCGAGGCGCTCAAGGCGCAGAATCGCGATATCGTGTTTTCGCTCTGCCAGTACGGTAAGGATAACGTGGGCTGCTGGGGAATGAAGGTCGGCGGACATAGCTGGCGTACGACGGGTGACGTGTTCGACAGGTGGTCGTCGATCGTCAACGCGATAAAGGTGCTCAAGACGCAGTGGCGGTATGCAGAGCCGGGCGGATGGAACGATCCGGATATGCTTTGCGTCGGTCCGATGTGCTGGAACGAATTCAAAGGAAGCCGTCTCGCGCCGAACGAGCAGTATACGCACATTTCGCTCTGGGCGCTTGCCGCCGCGCCGCTTATGATCGGCTGTGACATGACGAAGCTTGACGATTTCACTCTCTCGCTTCTCAGAAACGACGAGGTGATCGCAATCGATCAGGACCCGCTGGGGAAGGCGGCGGCGTGTATCGTGGACAAACGGAGTTACGATATATGGGCGCGTCCGCTTGCGGACGGATCCATTGCGGTCGGTCTTCTGAACTATGGTATGGAAGAGCGCGAAATCGTTTTTGACATGCATGCCGCCGGTATGGAAGGTGAGTGGAAAGTCCGCGACTGCTGGAGACAGATTGACGAGGGAATGGTGACGAAGGTATACAGGACGCGTGTTTATGGACATGCGACGCATCTCGTCCGTTTCATTCCCGGGAACAACGCGAAACTGCGCTTCCGTGACATTCGCGAAGGAAGGTGACAATGTGTAAAAGTGGAAATGAGTTCGAGCCTCAAGTTGGCGTTCGAGATGGGAATTGGAAATGGATACTGGCAGAATTGGCACTACTGGCAACATTCAACGCTGCGTTTGCCGCTGCGCCGCTCGTTGCGCTGCCGTTCGAGAAGGATGTCGGTGTCAGTTCGGCTCGTCCCGATCCTGTTGGAGCGGGTGCTATTGAGATTGCCGCGCCGAGGCCGCGCGGCGGAGTCGTCGTCAGGGCAGCGGATTTCGGCTTTTCCGAGACGAACGACAACAATGTTGTCGCCATAAACGCCGCTCTTGCGGAGGCGAAGAGGATCGGCGCATCGCGTGTCGAGCTCGCGCCGGGAACCTACCGCTGCTTCCACGGTAACAATTGCAAAGTAGGTCAGACCTACTTTGCAATAAATTCGAATATAACAATTGAAGGTTTCACCGACTTTACTTTCGACGGAAAGGGCGCGGAGCTTGTGTTCCGCCGTCCGCCGCGCTATCCGATCGAGCCATCCTGGGATCATGACGGCTCGGGCGCGAATTTCGTCATCCGCAACTGCCGCCGGGTGCGCATCGGCAACATGGTTTGCGACTGGGACTGGCGCACGATGCCGCTTGCCACGTGCGCGAAGGTCGCGGCGACGCATGTCGATGACGCGGATAACGCCTCATACATCGACTACGAGCTTCTCGGTTGCGGCGAGCGGCATCCCTACTACGGCAAGATGTTCCCATTCCAGCGCACTCAGCCGATGACGGAGGATTTCCGCCGCTTCGTGCGCGGACCCCAAATCTGGCATGGCACGTACG
>JAGBFY010000053.1 GCA_017936245.1 Kiritimatiellia bacterium | reverse complement strand
TGCGTCCTGCTGCCCTGCAGGGGACGTTTGTGCTTCCGCCTGAAAAACTTGATACGCGCAAGGTGCCTGGTTCCATTGGGCCGTATTGGGATCTTGATTGGGCAGCATGGGGCATACGTATGGGTATGACAGTAGCGGATAAGGCTCCTAAGGGAATGAAAACGATCGCAGTATATCCCAATCAGCCATCAGTGGAAATGAAATCATGGTTGCGGACATTGTCCCATGATGGCGTGAAAATTGATCCGGTGCGCGGCTCTTTTACCATAGACACGCCATGCACGGTTGGTGGTTTTGCTGAAGAAGGTCTTGTTGAAGCGGCAGGATTCAAGGCTCTGATTTCTGGCTCGGCGGCAACGGTATGGGTGAGTTCTCTCGATGGCAGGCCTCTTGCCGAGACTTCCAGGATTCTGGTCACTCATTTGACGGACATTCAGAATTCCGGGTGCCAATATGCGGATGCCGGAAGGCGCATTCTGCTCGATCGTGGGGATCTGCCGCATTTGATGCGCAGGGGGCGTGTCGACTTGTCACTTTGCCTCGTGGATGGAAATTGGCGGGTGTATGCCCTAGCTTCTGACGGAACTCGTGTTCGGGTGGTTGAGTCGAGTTATTCCGGCGGGCGGTTATCGTTTGTGGCTGATATCGCCGCAATAGATACCGAAGCGACCTGTCTCTATGAGATTGTGCGCTAAGTGTCAATCGCCTGTATGGAATTAGCCAGCCCCTGAAAAGAGTTAGATTAATGGCTTATATTTGCCAGTTTTGAAACCTTTCCCTGTTTCCACCTAGTCCAATCGACGAGAAAATAGGTGTGACCCCAAATAGTCTCTGGTTGAGATATGTGCTATAATATCGGGTCAATTATGAAATCTTTTCTCCATACGGGAGGTTGTGCGTGAAAAAGCCGCCGAGACACGTGGCCATCATCATGGATGGCAACGGTCGTTGGGCCGTTTTGCGCGGAAAGATCCGTCTGGAAGGGCATCGCGCCGGTGCCAAAAAGGTGCTTGAGGTCATCGACTGGTGCAAGGAGACCGGTGTTGGGTTTCTTACGCTTTATGCGTTCTCCACCGAAAACTGGAAGCGTTCGCCGGAAGAGGTCGATGGGCTGATGAAGCTGATGGGGCTTCTATTGCGCACGAAGGTCGGGCTTTTCGTCAAATCAAATGTACGCGTAAGAGTGATCGGGCGCAAAGAGGATCTGCCGGCTCCGCTTCAGAAGCAGATAGCATCGGCGGAGAAGCGAACTGCGCATTGCGACGGACTGAACCTTCAGGTTGCGGTATCCTACGGCGGACGCGCCGAGATCGCCGACGCGGTGAAGTGCTATGCGCAGGATGTGCTGGATGGCAAGGTTGATGGATCCACCGCTCCGTCGGATGAAGTGTTCCGCCGTTACCTCTATGCTCCGGATGTTCCGGATCCTGATCTCATAATACGCACTTCGGGCGAATTCCGCCTGTCGAACTTCCTGCTTTGGGAAAGCGCATATTCCGAGTTCTGGAAAACCGATACCTTATGGCCGGATTTCGGCAAGGATGAGTTTGAGGCGGCTCTGGAATCTTTCTCCGGACGCGAAAGACGCATGGGAGGGCGTTCGGAATGATGCCCGATGATGTGAAGTCCATGCCGGAAGCGCAGCTTGCCGGATTGGCGGAGAACGTCCGAGAGAAGATATTGCGCTCCGTCTCGAAGAATGGCGGACATCTTGCGGCATCCCTCGGGACTGTGGAGCTCACCATTGCGCTTCTTCGCACTTTCGATCCGCCGACGGACAAGGTGCTGTGGGATGTGGGGCATCAGGCGTATGCATGGAAGATTCTCACGGGTCGCGGTGACGCTTTCGGAACGTTGCGGAAGCATAACGGAATCTCAGGTTTCCCCAATCCATTTGAGTCGCAGTATGATGCGTTCATAGCAGGCCATGCGGGTTCCGCGCTTGCCGCCGCAACAGGCATGGCGGCGGCAAGGGACCGCCTTGGCGGCGGACATGTGGTGGCGGTGATCGGCGATGCTTCCCTCACCAACGGAGAGTCTCTCGAGGCTCTCAACAACTGCGCTTCGCTGACGGACCGTCTCATCGTGATTGTGAACGACAATGCGATGGCGATTTCAAAGAACGTCGGCGGCATCGCACGTATGCTCGGCAGGATACTGTCAAGCGTCCGCTACAACCGCGTGAAGGCGGCGGCGGAACGCGTGGGGCACAGGATGCGCCTTACGTTCCTACGTTCCATGTATCACCGCATGGAGCAGATCGTCAAGTCGTTCTGGCTCAAGAACTCTTTATTTGAGACGCTTGGCCTTCGGTATGTGGGTCCGGTCGATGGGCATGACCTCAAGGCACTGTCTTCCGCACTGATGGTCGCCAAGGAGGATAAGCGCCCCGTACTGATTCATGTCGTGACCACAAAGGGCAAGGGGTTCGCTCCCGCAGAGCGCAATCCTACGGTTTGGCATGGCGTT
>JAGBFY010000565.1 GCA_017936245.1 Kiritimatiellia bacterium | reverse complement strand
GCGAAGCGGGGCGTCGCATTTACTTTGTCGTACGGCATAGTTGCATTGAATCTGCCTTATCTGTAGGGGTTGCATTAACTCTGCCATAAGGCAAATAACTCTATAAGCCGTTATATTGATTAATTCTTCCCTCCCTATGCCCCCATGGGGGCAGCCAGTCGCATTTAACCTGCCTTGCGGAAATTAGGTACAACTCTGCTGTTCCGCCAATTCCGACGGAACCAACAAGGAGAAACACAATGAAAAAAGGTAAAAAACACATGGACATCTCTATGCGTTCGCGCATTGAATTCGCGCTCGCTGCGGGATACTCTGCAAGAACCATAGCTAGAGACATTGGCGTAAGCCTATCGACTGTCTCCCGGGAAATCAGAAAGCACACCTACGAAAGTTTCAAGGGATACTACGGACGCTAGCCCTTTCGCCGCCCTTGAATTCATAAACGCGCGGATGAACCTTCTTGTGACCATAAATCTTGTATGGTCTGCAGAACACCTTGCCGGTTTAAGGATATGGAATCACCTGCTCATTGCAGGATTCATCCAATTTCCCTTGTTGTGGAACATCTGCACGGGCTTTGCATCGCCTTCCGGATCGGAATCAACAAGGAAGATCGCCTTGTCACGGGATGCCACGATGTGGCGGCTGTCCGCTGCCCATGTAGGATCCTGCCAGGTACCGGGCGATGTGACTGTCCGGGCGGAAGATTCGTCTCCGTTCGGAGCGGATGCCATGATGAGCCACTGACCGGCCTGAAGCGAGGACCAGCAAAGCTTGCCGTCCTTAGCCCAGTCGGGATGCGTGTTCTGGCGGCCCTTGGACGTGTAGCGGGTGGACTGGCGCGTAGCGACATCGCAGACGTAGATCTGCGGATTGCGCGTCTGGTCGGAAACGTACGCTATCTTCTTTCCGTCAGGACTCCAGCAAGGACTGGATTCGGCAGCGGCCGGAGTTTTGGTGAGACGGATGATTGTCCGCTTCGCAAGATCCATCACATAAAGTTCAGGATTTCCCTGATAGGAAAGGATGATTGCAGCAGAACGTCCATCGGGAGAAACCGCAGCACCGGAAGCACCGTTCTTGAATGCGCCGAGACATTCACGCTCCGACGTCTCCGTATTGATCCTGTAGACGAGCTGCTTTTCATGAATGAAGCCGGTGTAGTAGATGTCACGACCGTTGGGCGCCCAGCGGGGTCCGACGGCGGCGCGTCCATCAGAAGTGATCTGCTTCATGTCCCAACCATCAGAATAGCAGGTGTAGAGCTCCGCATTGTTTGCACCCTTGCGGTTCACGAACGCAAGGCGCGTAGTGGCAAACCCCTTGGCTCCATCAGAAAAGGCTTCAACCATCGCGTCTGCAAAACGGCGCGCCGCCATTCTCGCAGAGGAATCGCCGGATACGGCATCGTTCGCATGGATCGTCTTGCCGCGACCGGTGGCGGTCACCGCGCCTCCAGCTAGACCGGAAACCGTAACGGAGCCTGAAGATGCGACCTTGAAGATTCCGGAGAGCTCAAGGTTCTTCTTGAGACACTTCTGGTACCATGCGCTTCCCTGCACATTGATTGCCACCGTCACCTTCTCGGCTCCAGCCTTCTCAACCTTGACCACGGGTGCCGCGCTGCATACGAGCGAAGAAACCAGGAGACATGCAAATACAGCATTCTTCATTTTCATTTCAATAAACCTTTCAAGCTTATGTTTTTTCTGTAATGTAAAGACGACACCGGTCAGCATACTCCACGCGCTGAATTCCGGTAGAACTGGACAAGTTCCTTGACTTCGTCAAAAGGCTCGACATCATTCTCGACACGCTCAAGCGCCTGGGAACGGTTCAATCCTGAATGGTAGATGAACCTGAACGCCTCCTTGAGAGCGGAAATCACATCGTTGTTGAAACCACGACGCTTAAGTCCAACCACATTGGGACCGATGGCCTTGAGCGACCCTTCCACCATATCGCCAAGCATGAACGGAGGGAAATCCTGACGGATCTTTGACATACCACCGACCATCGCATGCCTACCGACGCTGCAGAACTGATGCGCCGCCGCACATCCGCCGACAATCGCCCAATCGTGAAGATGCACATCGCCCGCAAGCTGCACGGAGTTTGAACAGATTACATGGTTGCCGAGAACACATCCATGCGCAGCATGGCAGTACGCCATGAAAAGGCAGTCGGAACCGATGATGGTTTTCTCTCCATCCTTCGTTCCTAGATGCACAGTGGCAAATTCGCGTATCACGGTACGGTCGCCGATCTCGACATAGGATACAGAACCCTCCTCGTACTTGAGATCCTGGGTCTTCATTCCGATCAGGGCATAGGGGAATATCTGGCACTTCTCACCGATTGTGGTGTGTCCATCGATTATGGCGCCCTGACCGACCGTCGTACCTGCGCCGAGCTTTACGTTCGCCCCGATGGTCGCGTACGGACCGATCTTGACGCCCTCGCCCAACTGAGCGGACTTATCCACCATCGCGGTGGGATGCACTTCTATAGACATGAAACTGTTCTCCTTCATTAAAGATTTTTTGGTATAAGATAAGATGCCAACAACATGCACACAAGCACCGGAATCCATATAAGGAACTCCGGCTGCGCCCTGAAGTTCTTGGAAAGGCTGGACATGAGTATTATGACCATGTAATACGAAAGCGCAACACCAAGCGATATCGCCATGCCTATCGAACTCTCCTTGCGCTGTGCCCGTATTCCGAGCGGAGCGCCCACAAGCACAAAACATATCGAAGCGAATGCGAACACCCAGCGCTTCTGGAATTCTGTCTGAATATCGCTCAGGTAACGCTTGGCGAGATACTTCTCACTCCCTTTCTTTGTCGTGCCGGTCGCCTTCTTCACAGAATCCTTGGCGCGCGATATGGCAGACATCATTTCAAAGAACCTGAAATCCTTCTCTTTGCGCTTGTACTTTCCAGACTTGAGAACATTCTCTATGCGATGCTGATAACGGGCGGCGCGGGCCATTCCGGGATGAGCCTCGTCCATTGGATCTACAGTAAGGTTGTACAGGTCAAGGCAGAGATCGCGCCCTTCACTCGAAATCAACGCTTTCTTGGCCGTAATCTCACGGTCGAACTTTGGATTTGACTGATCAAGCACGATAAGATTGTGGAGCCAGTTGCCCTCCCGTGATGAAAAATATATCTTCATCTTCGGAAAATCATCTATCACGCGGCCTGGCTCCAGCAGTTCAAGACCGGAACCGACCGTTATGCGCTTTGCAAGACTGCGGCGTATCTCGTGCCCACGCGGCACTATCTCGTTGTTGATGAAAAGACCGAGAAGAGTCATGGATGCGGCAAACACAAGAGGCCATCGCATCACCGAAAGAAGATTCACCCCGCACGCACGCATTGCGGCTATCTCCGAATCCGCCGACATACGTGAAAAAACCAGCACAGACGAGACCAACAGCGCCAAAGGGATTGTCCACTGCATCGTCTCAGGGAAGCACACAAGCGCGAACCGCCCCACCAGCTCAATCGGCACACCAGAGAGAATGTAGCTGACGATCTGCACCATCAGACCTATCGTCAAAACAAAAGACAGCACAAGAAACGCCAGAAAGAATGACGTCAGGAACGAGCCAAAAACATATCGTTGGAGTGTTTTCATTAATTGACGGAGATTCTATCAAAACATCGCCTCAAATTCAATATCCGCACACCATGCGGACGCGTCTCAAGAATGCGATGTGGCGGACATTCCAACATCCCTAATGCGCAGTTCGAGATGAGGCTCCTCGCCTCCCCATTCGGAAACATCGAGCGTAAAAGTAACATCGAAACGAGCGGACGAGCGAGCCCGGATATCCTCGGCCTCGCATCCGTGATTCCACCATGTCGCACGGGGGATGCGACGGTCCGAGAAAGAGAACGATGC
>JAGBFY010000564.1 GCA_017936245.1 Kiritimatiellia bacterium | reverse complement strand
AGAGCATGCCGAAGGATTCCACTCCGCGAGGCTTGCCCTTCTTGATCTTGAACTCACCCTCAGGGATGAACGCACCAATCCTGGCGAAAGCGGTCTTGAGGCCAGTACGGCAGTTCGGTGCTCCACAGACGACCTGAATCGTCTCCTTGCCATCCGTCACATTCGCAATGTGCATATGATCGGAGTTCGGATGCGGCTCGCAGGAAAGCACCTCGCCAACGACAATCTCGTCGCATAGCGGCTTAGGTCCGGAAGTCTCAATGGACTCCACCTGCAGACCGGCGCGTGTCAGCCGTTCCGCAAGATCCTCGGGCTTGATGTCATCGACCTGAATGTACTCATTCAGCCAGCTTATCGGCAACTTCATTTGAAACTTCTTCTTTCTTCTCTACTTCTGTAATCTGTTCCGTCTTCACCTCTTCTGCGGCGGGAGCATCCTCGACTGGGGCTGACTCCACCACTGGATTCTCCTCAGCGGCAGGCGCCGTCTCAGCAACAGACGTTTCAACCGGTGCGGCGTCATTTCCTTCCGTCGCATCCGACGCCGGGGCATCCTTCTTCGCCGGCAGGCTACGGAACTTGGGATGGTCTTCAGGCAATGCAAGAAGTCCGTTGAAATACTGTACTACATGCCCCTTCTCGACAAGCCAGCCAAGATGACCCTTCATCTCTGGCGGCAGGTCGCCAACGGAGCAGAGCGGATGCTCTTCGACAAACTTGACGACAGCACCAAGCTCAGGAATCGCGTGTTCGGTGTCAAGCGGAGTGGGTTTTGATGCAGAAACGAACTCCTGTCCACGCGGATCGTTGGCGCGGAAGAACACCAGCTTGCGATGGTGGAACGCACCGCGAAGCGCGAAGAACAGCGAAGCGGGGAATCTGCGCTCCTTCGCGATTGCGTCACGCACAGCAAAAAGGTACGGGCGATCCGCGCTCTTCAATGCCTGAGCAAGAGTCATATCAGAGCTTTTCGAAACGCTCTTTAGCTGCGGCGCGATGTTGCGGCGGAACTCCGCCTCTGCCTGATCGCGCTCAAGTGCAGGAGATGCTGCGACTTCCGTCTCGGCGGAGTCTTCCGCCTTCGCTTCAGATTCGGCGACCTTGAGACGGTAGAAGACCTTCTTCGTAGCGGTCTGGCGCCAAGCTTCGACAGACTCCTGATCACGTACTGTGACAAGACGAGCACGGTAGTCGTTCTCGTTCATGCCGAGACGCTGAGCGAGCTCACGCACCTTGGAGTTGTATCCATGCAGGTTCGGCGGTCCGATGAGTTCACCGGTCACGCCGCACTTGACCACGCAGCCGAACTGACCAGACGGCGGCTCGACATCCATCTCCTCAGCGGTGTAGTAGTCGCCAAGATGGGTGGACATGATATGCGCATCAAGAGCCTCTTCGGAGAAGCATGCGAATCCGCAAGCCTTGCAGACATGGAACTTGATCTGCGGATCCTTGGGCGTGACCTTTACATGGCATGCCTCGGGATGGTCCAGGAAGAACCAGGCGATCTGCTTGAGGGGATAGGCGGCAAAACCAGTCTGAATCTTGCGGATGATGCCGCCAAGCTCCTTCTGTCCAGGCAGGACGCGAATCTCGGCCTCAAGGGGCTTGATGAACTCGCGCTTCACGAATCCACGCTTTTCAGGCTTGCCGCCATTGAACGGACGGCCACCCTTGCCGTCTCGGTTGAACGGCTTGCCGGGTCTGGAATCGCGCTTGAAGGAATGGTCTCCCGACGGCTTAGGTCCGTCAAAACGACGCGGTGCGCGACCTTCGCGGGGAGCGCGCTCTTCGTTCTCCTGATCGCGGAATCCTCCGCGCCCGGTCTTCGCAACAACCTTGTCGCCAGCCGTCCACGACGGCGCAAAGTCAAACGAGCCGAGTCCGCTCAGGTCTATCGCTCCGTTCTGTACGTTATCTTCCGCCATGACCATTCCCTCCTGAAACAAGTCTTTACGTTACTTCTTTTCGGCAGGCTTCGCTGCCGGTTTTGCCTCTGCGGGCTTGACAGCCGCAGGCTTTGCCTCAACGGGCTTTGCCTCTGCCTTCTTCGCGTCGGCGGTCTTTTCAGCCGCAATCTTGGTGGCCGCAGCATCGGCTGCATCGAAGAGAGATGCGGACTTACGGTTTGGATCGTAGCGCTTGATCATCTCCGAAAGGTTCTTCGCGCGCGGATCGGTGGACGCCTCAAGCTTCTTGAGAGCGCCGGCCTTGTCGCCGTTCAGAGCCATGCAGCGGGCGACGCCGAGAGCCGCGGTAGCGGAGACGGGAAGGTTCGTGTTCGCAGCGAGAGACTCGAACTCCTTGCTCGCCTCGGCAACCTTGCCTGCGCCTTCAAGCGCGTACGCACGGCCAAGCTGGGCGAGCGACACGAACGGATCATCAGCGCCGGCGGCTGCCACGTAGTCGCCATACACCTTCTCGGCCTCTTCCCAACGCTCGCCGTCGAGGTAGCTCTTGGCGAGACGGAGCTTGAGCGCAGGCCCCGTGGCGGAACCACCGAACTTCGCAACAGCCTCTTCAAGCTCATCAGCGGTGAAAGCGTTCACGAGCGCAGTGTTCGCAGCGGCGGTGCGACCAGCCTGCCAGTTCTTGAACGCATACCAGCCCGCCACGCACACACCAGCGACCAGCAGCCATGTTACAGTGGAACGGCCATCCTTCACCCACCAATCCCAAACGGGGAGGAGTTCCGGCGTCTTCTTTACCCAATTGGGTATTTCTTCTGTGACGGGTTTGCTGTTCTTCTCTTTGCTCATGTTTCTTTACTCATTTCTTCGTTGTATAGATCCTGCCACTGGTCGAGGATCTTTTCAGACCTGCCTTCGGCGCGAACGACAATCCTGTTGAAGTCGAGCGCATCCGGAAAATCCCTGTTGTGCAGAAAACGACGCCTGGTCTTCTCCGGCGGACGGGAGAGACGCTTCTCAGAATCTATCATCAGCACTGCGAGGAAATACGTGGCCTTCGGAATCTTGAGGGAACGGAGCATCGTCCCCATGATCTCGCGGCTGTTGCCCGGCTCGTCATGCGCCCACGCCGCATAGAGAACCGCCGCACGAAGTCCGTTGGGAACATCATATCCCTGCTTGGCCATTGCAATCTCGTAGCGGTCCAGCATGGCGAGATACTTCCACGTGCGGGACTTGAGGCCTCCATCCTTCCTGATGAACTCTGCAAGCTCAGGAAGAAGGTCACCCATAAGCCCATACTCCCACATCATGCGGAACGCCTCAGCAGACTTGCCGTACGGGAAAAGACGGAACACCTCCTCGCAGACGCGTGGTGCGCTTGCGGAGAGAATCATGGAATGGAGCTTGTGCATCGCCTTCGCCGTATCCTTCTCAATCTTGAAATCGAGGCGAGAGGCGAACTTGATGGCGCGCATCATGCGCACAGGGTCCTCACGGAAACGGATCATCGGATCTCCGATGGAACGGATGACCTTCTTCTCGAGATCCTTGAGACCGCCGACCCAGTCTATGACCGAGAAATCGCGGATGTTGTAGAAGAGTCCGTTGACGGTGAAATCGCGACGGTATGCATCCGTCTCTGGAGTGCCGAACGTATTATCCTCAAAAGGACCTTCTGCGGCATGTTCAATGATCTCGCCTACGGTCTGCGAGTTCTGGCGGAAAGTGGCCGTCTCAATGATCTTACGGCCGAACCTCAGATGGGCAAGACGGAAACGACGCCCGATAAGGAAACAGTTGCGGAACGCACGCTTCACCTCGTCGGGCTTTGCGCTTGTGCCGACATCGAAATCCTTGGGCTTGCGCCCCAAAAGCAGATCACGCACACCTCCACCAACAAGGTATGCCGTGTAGCCAAGATCGTCGAGACGGTACAGCACACGGAGCGCGTCCCGATCGATATTCTTGCGAGAAATGCAATGATCCGGACGCGCCCGAATAACCGGCTCGTTCTTCTTGGCCTTCTTTCTGCCTAAAAATCCAAACATTTGGGGACGAATTATCTCAAAATCCGCTTAAAAAATCAAGAGCTCAACACCTTAAATATATTCATCACGACCGCTTACACCTTTCGAGAATTTTTCGTGGGCGAGACTCCTGTTACGGCCTTGAACTGGCTGGAGAAGTGCTGGCTTGATGAAAAACCAAGCTGATGCGCAACAGAGGCTACCGACATCCCCGACGAAAGCATCGCCTTTGCGCGGTCTATCCTCCGCTCCAGCAGAAATGCGTGAGGAGGAAGTCCTGTCAGCCGCTTGAAACGGACCAGCAGATTGCTGGGCGAAAACCCGAGCGACTCCGAAATGCGGTCAAGCGGATAGGCGCGTTCAGGATGTTCGCGCATCTCGTCCACAAGCCGGCTGAGACGCACCTCGGCGCGGTCGTGCGAAGTCGCAGACGCGGCATCCACCACGGCCAGCAGCAACGCAAGCACGACGGATCTCAACCTAAGCGAACGGGCGGCGGTTCCAGGCGGCAATGTGTCACACAAATTGAACAGCTTCTTGAAAAGGCGTCGGACCTCATCCGTGCCGGCAAACGGACGGTTCATGAGCCCGACGAGCGCACCTGTCAGCGAATCCGCCTCTTTCGGTGGAAGATTCAGCAGCGGAAAACCATCTTTCGGTATCCTGAACAGGAACCAGTATTTGCTCATCCCCTTCGGATACGACCGTATCCGGTGCACATCCTCTGGGCCGGTGACAAACATCATCCCCGGCTTGAACGGATGTGTTTTGCCGTTGGACTCCACAACCAGATCCCCACGAAGACAAAGCGAAACCTCCAGGCATTCGCCATGCACATGGAGCGGCGGCTCCTGCCACTTCTTGCGGTAGCAGTCGAAGCCGATCACCGGCATGCAGAGTATGTGATCGGGTTCCAGCGACAGCACCCGCCGTTCCGGCGTATCCATGTAGTCGAAGGAGAGCTTAAGTGGAGGACGTTTTTTCATCGCCGGAGATTATAGCAGATTCCGGTCTGCAAAAACCGTGGAACGCCATGCTGGCAAGCACTGACACGAAGACACACGTCACCATTCCGAAAAATCCGTACAGAAGGAGATGCGGCTTGCCGTTCCATGTTGCAGCATCCAAAGTGAAACAGACCGCATAATTTGCGACCAGTCCACACGTTGCGCCGAATCCGTTTATGCGCTTCATGAACACCCCCATGAAGAAAAGACAGCCAAGACCTCCCGTGAGAACGCCGAGAAAACGCTGAAACTGGTCGTAGATGTTGCCTATGTCGGCGTTTGCGAGCCACAACGCCATCATTCCACCGAACACTCCCACCGTGACTGTTGACATCTTACCGCAAATAAGCAGTTTTCCGTCGTCGGGAGTTTTTCCATCCCGCGAAAACAGACGCTTGTAGAAGTCAGTCGTAATGGCGCTTGCCGCCGAATTGAGATTCGACGAAAGCGTGCTCATCGTGGCAGCGGCGACAGCAGCAAGCACAAGCCCCGACACACCGGGCGGCAGTTCGTTTGCGATGAAAACCGGGAGGACTGCGTCCGGCTTGATATCCGGCGGCAATGCGCTGGCGTGAGAACGGTAGTACGCCCACAGAGCGACTCCCATAATGAAGAACACAAAGCAGTTTACAAATGAAAGCACGCCGTTGAAGAGGATTGATTTGCCAGCCCCCTTCTCGTCCGGAGTTGTCATATACCGCTGCACCACGCACTGGTCGGACGTGTAGGACGCAAGGTTGGCGACCACGCCGCCGATGAATACAACCCAGAAACATGGTCTAGACCAGTCAAAAGCCAAATCGAACACACGGAACTTTCCGGCATCGAGACCTGCCGAAAGAAATCCAGAAAAGCCGCCATCGGTGCCGCAGATCGAGACAATGATTATCAGAGCGGTGGAGGCTATGAGGATGATGGACTGGATGAAATCGCTCCAGATCACGGCTTCCACGCCGCCGACCGTACAATAGAGGATCGTCACCAACGTGACGGCGGCAATCGCGACATTGATGTCCATCCCTGTCACCGCCGTAATGGCAAGTGCGGGAAGATAGGCGACTATGGCGGTGCGCGCAACCATGAACAGGATAAACGCAGCGGATGCGAAAAGCCTGCACGGCAGATTGAACCGGACTTCAAGATATTCGTATGCGCTTGTGAGATTCAGACGGCGGAAGAATGGAAGATACCATTTAACAACAACCGGCGCCATCAGCAGGATGCCGAACGAAATCGCAAAATAGCTCATGTCGCCCGAAAAGCTCATCGCAGGGATTGAAATAAATGTGATGGATGAAAACATCGTCGCATAAATCGACAGCGACACGACCCACCAAGGCAGTTTCCCTCCCGCCTTGAAATATGCGTCGGCATCCCTGTTGCGGCGCATGAACCAGAACCCCATCCCGGCCATCAGGAGGAAATAGGCAATAATTACGGTAATGTCAATCGGCGTCATAATGGCGAAATTGTATCAAATCATGGCTACCCTAACGTACATCAAATCCCTTTAATTATTTTTTGCACAACCAAACAGTATAATGAAGGTCTGACCTAAATTATACTGTTTATAATCCATCGTCCATCACTTCTTCTCCGTTCAATAATTCCTTTTTTCTTCATGCACCCCAAAATCCTATATGCCATCGGCGCACCTATAGACAATCGTTCAGCCAGTAATGGGACATCAATCGTAGGATTCCCCTCAATTATTGCAATGATTTCGCGTTCACGCAACTTTCTTCTCTCAAAACGACGCCCTTCGTTCTTTTCTGCTTCTCGTATTTCCAGCAACTCTTTCTGCACCTCTTTTAAACGCGCACTTTCCTGCTGTATCAATGCTTCAGTTGTCAAATTATCTGGCGGGAGTGTGTATCCAGCGGCCCGGCGGCGTGCAATTTCTTCTGCTCTCCGTAACTTTTCCTTTTCAAGAAGTGAATCAAGCACACTTTCATGTATGCTGGCTATTTCATCATCCGTTTTTTCATTTCCATAAATAAAATGCATTCCCGACCGTCCAATAGGATCCCCCTTTTTAAATGCAGTATAGCTACTCCAGGT
>JAGBFY010000052.1 GCA_017936245.1 Kiritimatiellia bacterium | reverse complement strand
TACCATGCGCCCTGCGCAATAAAGCAGAAAGAACACGCGAAATACACGCCATCCGGAAGAACCGGAATCAGGTGAACTCCCATCCGGAACGGATGTATGGCTTCACATAAGAATTCGCCTCGCGGTTGCCGATGAACACCTGATTAGCGCTGTCCCAATTCAAAACGCCGGGAACACGCTGCGCAATGCAGCCGACGAGCATGCCCTCCATCATCGGGATGGAGTGTTCGGTATCAGCATAGCAACGGGAATGAGTCTCTTCAATCATGGGCGTTTCACCCTTGATCGCATCGAGGAACTCTCCGTATATGCCGATCTCCCCCTTCTCCTTACGACGCGGAAGGTACGATCCAAGCGCAGTGCACGCCGGATGCTTGGTGGTGCTGCGCACCTTGGCTTCGCCGTTGAGCGCAATGAGAGCCGTTTGACCATAGTCGCTGAGAGAACACATCACACCCTTGGTTCCGACAAGGAAGCATCCTGTGCGCGGAACCGATCGGAGCGTGGCCACAACCTGCGGCATGATATCTGCCGGCGGCTGATGGTCGCCATCATACCACACAACCTTGGTTTCAGGAAGGGTGTGTCCCTTGCGGATGCGGCTCTTGCGGGAAGCGTATGTGACCTCCACAATGGAACGCGCGGGATAAGCAACGTCGTTGGGCTCGACGGCCATCTTGCATTCCGCCTTGGTTGGCATCCCCAGCTCCGCGCCGCGGAAAGGAAGGTTCATCGTATGGCAGGCCATATCGCCGAACGCACCCGTTCCGAAATCGTAGAACGCACGCCAGTTGAAGCGGTGATACACCCCTTTGATCTTCTCCGCATACTTGTTCGCAAACGGAAACACATACGAATCAGGGCGGTCTCCGATGTACGGACGCATCTCTGCGCATCCAACCCACGAATCCCAGTCGAGATTTGCGGGCGGCTTGCTGGCCGGAAGCTTCGTGAACGACTTCGCCGCGTCGCCCTGGGGCCAGATGGGACGGTCCGTCCACACGTGTATCTCGGTGATGTCGCCGATAACACCCTGCTGAAGCAGCTCGACATTGCGGCGGTGTCCGCTGCCGGAAGAGCCCTGATTGCCCATCTGGGTGACGACGCCGGTCTCGCGGGCAACCTCTCCGAAAATCCTGTTCTCCCACAAGGTGCGCACGAGCGGCTTCTGCACGTAGCAGTGAAGACCGAGCTTCATCGCCGTCACGGCAATCGCCGCATGCATATGGTCGGGCGTCGAGACCGTGACGGCATCGATGTTACGCTCTTCGCATTCGAGCATCTTGCGCCAGTCGGAATAACGGCGCACCTTGGACGTATTGCCGCCCAGCTCCTGAAACTTTGCAAGTGACGAATCGATCATCGTGGAATCGACGTCGCAGAACGCCACGATCTCCGCCCCGGCCGCATAGAGATGCGTCCAGTCGTACACACCCTTTCCGCCGGAACCGATGATTCCGAGACGGACCTTCTGTCCGGGCGGCACGACCTTGGCGGGTTTTCCGATAAAGAAATTCCTGCATCCGCCAGAAGCGAGCGCAGCGGACACGGCAAAGCTTTTCAGGAACGAGCGACGGTTCATCTTATGCCCTCGCCTTCACTGCGGCGGCAAGCTGATCGATTGCCTGCATGGATTTTTCTTCATGGATCGCGAACGTACGCGTCCACGGAGCCATCATGTAGCCCTTGATGAGATCCTTGTTGCAGTTCGTATCGCAATACTTGATCGTACCGGAGAAGTTCGTGTCGCAGCTCCAGTTGGAGCCCGTCGGCACCTGCTCAAAGCCAGCCTTGTCAAGCCAATCATACGCCTCGACGTATTTTCCGCGTGCGCCCATTTTCGCTGGCTCGAATGAAGCTCCGTAATACCAGTTGGACTGAAGAACGCTCTTCGGCATGCGCTTGAGGAACTCATCCTTGTGGTTCCAGATGTAGTCGCTCCAGATCCAGGGACGGCACCCCGTCTTCTCCGTGACCTTGGCGAACCAAAGGAAGTCGTGCCACCACAGGTCACCCTGACGGCAGACGGCGAAAAGATGGCTGCGCTGGTGGTTGGCGGTCTCTTCGTCATAACCGAGGTGGAAGTAGCGCGGATAGTCGAACATCTCAGCGACATCCTTGATGAGATCCTCGCACACCTGATAGTACTTCTTCGTGGACACCATGCGATGGTAGTCCTTGAGCCATGTGTCGTGGCATGCGGAGAAGTTGAGCTTCGGGATCACCTCAAAACCCATTCCGCGCAGACGGGCGACTTCCTTGCGGAGCTTCTCTACGCTCCAGGATCCCTTCACGGCTAGCTCGGGATGGCTGGGATACTCAACGATTTCGGCAAGGTCGATGATGATCTGGTTGCAGCCCGCCTTTGCGAGAGCGGCGGAAAGGCGCTGCCAGGACGGCTCATCGAAACGGACATGGTTCGCGCAGCAGCGCGTGAGCCACTTTTCGGGCATGGACGGATCCTGCGTCTCGAGCGGAACATCCTTCCAGGAGTTGACCCCGAAATGCGCAAGATACGACCAGATGAACTTCGGCTCCGGATTCTTGACGATGGATGCCGCTGTGGAACATCCGCTGAGCGCAAGTGCGCTTGCAGCGGTCGATATGAATTCGCGTCTATTGATAGCCATGTTGCCTCTCTTTGATTGTTGGGATCTATAAAAAAGTCCTTTAATTATATCAAAATGTTCCTGCAATCCCAAGTCAATTCAACAAGACGGCCATCGCGGCTGCAACAAGGCCGAATTGATTGGCGTCAATCTTGTCAGCGAGAAGGCTGAAGAACATCTTGGTGTCGATTCGATTTTTGTCGCCAGCGCGAATCGCAGCAAGCGCCGCTCGCGCCACGACAGCGTAATTTGACGGCGTCGCATTGTAGAACCTTAGGGAGCCGGTTCATTTACGAGGTCAAAAGACAATTCTTTTCATCACGATATCCTCTTCACCTGAACGTCAAAACCATTCCAGTACGGTTGGAAATCTTCAGCTGTTTATCGACCAGCTGCACTTTCTGCCTTGCGCCATCGATTC
>JAGBFY010000563.1 GCA_017936245.1 Kiritimatiellia bacterium | reverse complement strand
CATGATCAGCCTGATTATGCTGTGCTGTTCTTCGATCAAAATTCCGCTGCCGGGGAGAGAAGCCCCGCAGCCAATGAAACAGGGGGTCAAATGAGGTTATGCCGCGAACGAATACCCACAGTCATGCACGAAGAGCCAAATTTTTCAGAAGCTTCTTTTACATTACTAACAGCCTTTTCGAATTCTTCCTTCACTTCCGCATACGACCGAACCGCTTCAACATGATACTTAACATATTTGTTCACGGAAAGGTCGTAACCCTTCGCGGCGATTTCATCCTTACCGACTACGCGAGAGTAATCTTCAACATCGGCATAATCGGTGTAGAGTTTATAGATTCTCTCTACATCCTCATCGGTAAGAATATTCTGCGCGCGCTTCTCGGTAAGAATCTTCGATCCGTCGATCATCAAAATTTTATTCACGCGCTCGGCGCTCTTTACCCAACGGAGAATCAGAAAACACGGCGAAAGATTCGTTCCGTAAAAAATCTTATCTCCTAGCGTGACAACGGCTTCAACATAATCGCTCTCTATCATCCTGCGACGGATCTCGCCCTCATCATTCCCTCGGAACAGCACGCCCTGTGGCAAGACGACAGCCATTCTCCCGCGACCGGGACGCATTGATTTCACCATGTGCTGAAGCCAGACATAATCGCCGAATTCCTGCGACGGCGTTCCCCAGATGTTTCGTCCATACGGATCATTACTCCACAGCGTTCTGTTCCAAGCCTTCAATGAAAACGGGGGATTGGCTATTACGCAGTCAAAGGTCGCAATGTTCCCACCCTGCATAATCTGCGGATTGGCGAGCGTATCGCCCTGGCGGATGCAGAAATCGGACGCGCCGTGAAGAAAAAGATTCATCTTCGCGATCGCTGCATTTTTAACATTCTTCTCCTGTCCGAATATCTGACCAAGGCAAAGTTTCGAATTTTTCATGTGATGAACAGCCTCAATCAGCATGCCGCCAGAACCGCAGGCTGGATCATACACACGCTCACCCGGCTGAGGGTCTAAAATACGCACCAAGAGTTTCACCACGGATCGAGGAGTGTAAAACTCACCAGCCTTCGCCTTTGATTCGTCGGCGAAACTTTTAAGAAGAATCTCATACGCGTCTCCCATTAAGTCCGATGGATAATCCTTATTGCCGAGCTTGCGTGAAGAGAGGTGCTCGATAAGATTACGGACAACCTCATCAGAAAGTTTATTCTTGTCGCGGAAATTATCGGTCGGGAAAACGCTTAGAACGCCGTACAGCGTATCGGGGTTAGCCTGCTCAATCATCAAGAGTGCCTCGACAATCGCAGCGCCGAGATTTTCTGCACGCCCACGGACATCATTCCAATGACAATCCTCAGGGATTACAAAACGATGCTGCTCTGGCAGTCGTGCATATTCTTCATCGTCACCAGATTCCGCTAGTGCCGCCTCATACTCCTCATCCCAAACATCGCTTAGTCGTTTATAATACAGTAATGGAGTTATATAATCCTTGAAACTTTCGTGCTCAACGAACTTTCTTAATATATTACACGCCTCGTAGAGAAAATGATAAAGGTCTTGTACTCCTGTCAACTCGGTCTTCTCTGAACTTCCTTTTTTCTTAGCACACATCGCTTACCTCACTTTCCATTGTCATAAACTGTACTAAGCTCTGAGCGAAGAGAAACAAGCTTTTTTTCGAGCTCTCTAATCTCTCGCATTTTATCGCGATATTCCGCCGCCATTGCCCTCTGTTTTTCAAGTGGAGGACATGGTATTGAAAGTTCTTCCAAAGCTTTACGGGAGATTGAACGAATCGCGGTCCCAACAGAGATCAAACTAAGCGAACGCTCACCATCATTACTCTCGAAAAAAGCCTTAAGGAACCACGGATCAACCTTCGTTTTATCAAAGCGGCAGATAAAAAGGTTTGAACTTGCTACTACTGGTTTATCAAAGCATTTCTCAAATACTGCAACCTTGTTCGGGGCTCCGGTCCGAAGCATCACAAGGTCACCATCCTCCAAAACTGGAGCGCCTTTCGGAATATCCTTCATACCTGTCAAATCGTCGGCGATAATGCCATTAATGATATTCCCGGGCGAGAGATAATAACACGCTCCTTCATCATGAGCGACGAGATCATCCAAGTCCTTTGATCCAATTGAAGCGCCGCGGTTGAGATATTGAACGACATCACCAAAACGTACCGCATTCTCAATTTCTGGCAATTTATCTTTTGTAAAATAACGGGTCGCAGACAGGACACACCCATTATTGATAATTTCTTCAATACTGATATTTTTTGTATGCTCGATACCCCAACCAGACCAATCTGCAAAACCATATACAGCACTTACAATTCTATCAATATCATCAGGTGCAATTGTATTAAAGCGACGGCCCTTCACCCCCAGCGAAGAGGCATCAACCATCCTGATATGCTTTCTGTTTTCCCTCTTTGAAAAAACGAGAAGAGAAACATTGATGCTGGTACGCTCCAACATTCGTTCGGGTAGCTTTATTACACAATCCAAATTGCCGTACTGAACCATAAAATTACGTGCGGCGACCGCCCCGCTCGAAAGACTCGAGAGAGATCCTTCAGGAAGCATAACGACAGAGCGCCCCGTATCTTTCATCGAATAAATCGCTGCAAGGGCAAAAAGAAGATCGACTTGCGTTCCCGCACCGATTTTCAAAACAGATTCGGGGAACAACTTCTGAAATTTTTCAAATTGACTGTTTCTCTCGGCGCGGAGTCCAAATGGTGGATAACAAAACACTTTATCATACCGGGCATACTGGTTTTCAACATAGTCGAAAGCCGATTCACATTTAATTAATCCGCGCCTACCGTAAGGAGAAACTGCCATCTCGGCAAAATTGACTGTCTTTTGATTAATATCCACACCCACCGCCTTTAGATCAGAATCCTGCTTGAGTGCCTCAGCCAACACAGTCCCCCTGCCACAGGCAAGATCAGCCATAAGGCCACCTGGCTCCGAAGAAACCAGTTTAACAACCAACGGAACGATAGACGCCGGCACACTGAAATTACTTATTTCAGGATGATTCGCACATTCGGCAATAACCCCGAAACTATCCTCGGCAGAAAACATTCCCTGATAAGCCCTGAGAGTTTGCCAAAGACCAAGCTTCTTCGCGTCTTCACACAAAGATTCTTTGAGTTCAAGAGAACAATCAAGCGCAAGTATGAAATCATAAAATTCTGACTCGTCACTAATTTGGTTATCGCGTAATTTCGACAAAAGATAAGCGATCTCTGCAGTTACATAGGTAAGAGAGTCCGCATCAACATCTCCACGCAGGAAATTTAAAATGCGCATTGTCAGTTGCACTACTTTATCATTTGAATTCATAAATAAACCTTTTGCGATAAATCAACAGGACGTATAATAGCAAATCTCACTCAAAACTGCAATATGGTTTCTTTAAACCATTCTGTAAAACACCCAAATCCACCGATTTATGGATCTGACATACACCATTTAGGCAATTTAAAGTTCGAAAGTTTCAAGCGGTGTGTGAAATTTATCCCGACCATTTCCCTCGCTTCTATGCTCTTAACCGTAAGTCCTAATGCTTAGCATCGTAAGTCCTAGGACTTACCGTCACGTGACCTAGGGCATAAGGGTCACGTGACCCTTGACATGAAGGTTACGCGACCCTTGGCATGAAGGTCACTTGACCCTCAATAACGACCTTTACCAAGCGCCTTGAAGCAAATCCAAGTTCACAAATGGTTGTGAAGTTGGATTGTGAAGTTGGATTTGAGGTTTACTATTTCTTCGACTTCTTGGTTGTTTTCCGCTTTTTAGTGGACTTTTGAGTCGCTTTCATGTAAATCCAAGTGCACAAGTCTCCCCAAGTTCGAAGATACGCCTGAGCAAAGCACAAGCTCCGCTCATTCTTTTGCAATTCCCCTGTATAGCCTATCGGATTCTCCTGTACTCTCCAAGCACTTTTCCTGTATTCCCAAATGAAAAGGTCTGTACTGGCAACGCAAAAGGTCAGTACGTACTTCGCCGAGGGTCGGTATCAACTTTGCCGAGGGTCAGTACGTACTTTTTTCAGCTCTCCGCCCAAAAAATCAATCCTCTCCCTCCAGGAAATATCCGGCAAGCACACGCTTGCGGCGAGAAATGGCCGTGAGGCGCAGATCAGCTACAATGGAATCGATGGGAAACCAGTCTTCCGGCGGAAGTGCGGAAGATGGAATCGGGTGCGTCAGACCGAGCGAATCGACGCTCTCCGCCTCGCGGAACGCTGGCGCGGCGTCACCTGGCGTCCAGCCGAGGCGAACCGTCACCGCGCTCCCTCCGCGCTCCTTCAGGAGTCTGAGCGCCAGTTCCCGAGCCCTGAACGCCCCTGCCACATCCACCTTGTGCGGATCCTTGCCGCAGATCGCGCCGCCGCCGATAGGAATCTCCGGTCCGTAGAAATCGACGGCAAGCTTCTTGCCGGAAAGGCCGTTGTCCCCCTCAGGACCGCCGATGATGAAATCGCCCATGCCGTTGAGGATGAAGTTCTCCAGCGGAAGATTGGAGACGCCTGCAAGACCGCGAGCCTCCAGTTCCGCCAACGCCCCGCTCACGACAGGCAAGACCAGTTCGTGCTGTTCCGCCGCGAACACCCCTTCCCTATGCTGAATGCTGAGGGTAAGACGGTTCCAACGATATTGGCGGGCACGCGGGACGCGTGCCCCTACCGGCGTCATGGTAGGGGCGCGCGTCCCGCGCGACCGTAATATCCACCATCACCTTGAAATCGGGTCCGAACCTGTCGGACACCGTCCGCCGCCATCCGTCCAGCTCTGACCGATATAGTTGGCGATGACGTGAGCGGTCGGCAGATAGTCCGTCTCGGGATGGTTGCAGGCGTAACCGGTGACGACATTCTGATCGTCCGAAAGACCGCGGATAGCGCGTTCATCATCCGAAAGCGGCTCAAGGCAGACATTCTAAATGACCTTCAGCTTCTCCGGTGCGTGAATCCAGATTCCGCCGTACCCCGCCTCCCGATAGACGTTACGGGCGATCTCTTCAATCTCCTCTTTCGAGACAGCGCATCTGCCTTTCCCGGCGGCGATTCGTCCGTCGATGAACACATGATCCGTGTGGACAGCGCACTCGACGCCCACAAGCGCCTCTCCGTCTCGCCCAACAGCGAGATCGACGATGGACTCCACTATGGCGTCCGCCAGCCGGTCGGGATGCCCTGGAGAGACGTATTCTGCAATATGAGACTTCACTTTTTGACTCCTCGTTTTGTTTGACAGGATTTACAGAATTATCAGGATTGTAGGATTTATTGTCGTGTTCATATCAAAACTATTAATCTTGTAAATCCTGTTAATCCTGTCTAAAAAAGCTTGATGAATTTGTCGGCGATGGATGAGAGGTCGGATTCCTGATTGCAGCCGGAATCGGATTTGACAAGCCCGATGAAGAGCCGCATTCCCGCTGCGTGGAAACGTTCCGCAAGCGCCGCGTCCGGACTACCCGTGAATCCATCCGTGATAATGACGGCGGCACGTGGACGCCTTCTGGGCGGCAGTTCGAGGACGTGCCTGAGTACGCAGTCGATATCCGTGCCGCCGGTGGAGCTGAATTTCCGAGCGGCAAGATCGCGGGCGGATGCCGGATGCACAACAGTCGAAAACACATGAACCGTGCAAAGTCCGCCACGACAATGCGGCAGAAGTGCCTGCGCCACGGTCGGGAAGCGTGTTCAGAAGCGCAAGGCGAACGGAATCGTAAAGTTCCGGCGGCGGACACGCGAGACGCATGCCCCTACCATCGCCGTCCGGTAGGGTCACGCGTCCCGCGTGACCGCTATGCATAGCCAGAACCTCCCGCGCCGCATGCACGGCGATTGCGCACCGCAAAAGCATCGTCGCCCGGCGCGTCGAAACATCGTACTTCGCAGCGTGGAGCTTCGGAACGAGCGTGACGATGTATGGCGTCAGACGGGGAGTCAGCTCCGGAACAAGCTCCTCGTAGCGCTTGCGCGCCTCGGCTACGAGTTCTCGGATGGCGACAGGAAACTCATGCCGCCCCGCGAACTGGTCTGCAAGAACCTTCTTCTGCTCGGCGGACGTCAGGTCGTCCCAATCCGGTACGGACATGATGTAAGGGAACCTGTCCGCAAGCGCGGCGTCCAGCGGCTCGGAACCAAGGTAGAGCGCACCGCCCTCGTCCAGCTCATCGTCTGTCGGCGGCGGATTCATCGCCGCCCAGCGATAGACGAGGCGCGAGAGCGGACGCCCCTGGACGCGCTTCTCGTAGATGATCGGGAAAAGCTTGTTCTGGAGCTCGGGTCGTGTCCGGCTGATCTCGTCCATGAACACGACCTCGGCATCCCAGATGCTTTCCGGAGACGAAAGATATTCGAGTTTCGTGCGCGTCGCGTCCGGAAGCGGAACGCCCACAAGGTCGTCGTAGTTGATGAGACTCGCGTTGTAGGAGCGGAACTCCATGCCCAGCGCCTCCGCAAGGCGCTCCAGCACAAAACTCTTTGCGCACCCGTGCGCCCCGACGAGCAACAGCGGTTCCTCGGAAAGAAGTGCCGCCAGCAGGACAGCTTCCGACCTCTTCCAGCCGTACAGTCCCAGCGGTTCAGTTATTAACGATTTCATTCGTTTGCATTTCCTTTCGTCAAGCCATCAAGGATGGGGACCTTCCCCGCAAACGAAAAACCGCCCATCTTGCAATCAAGACAAACGGTCATACCAGAACATGTTTCCCTTTCGGGCACATCGCCTTTCGGCTACCACCGTGGTGTTCCACTCGGTTGGCGCATTCAGCCTTTTCAGGCTTCCTGCTTCTTGATGTCTTGATGGTGCGCATTGTATCAAACACCATCATCAAATTCAACAGGGACCAGAAAAAAACTTCACTCTATTGAAAATAGGGCATCTCACGTTTGGCAGCCAACGACAGACCGCTATCGACCGAAAGATATCCGCAAAGAGAAAGCAAAGAAGCAAAATGCCTCCTTGCTTTCAGCAGAGCCGGGGGATTACCCCAGTACCGAACGGTAGAACTTCAGGTCGGATGTGGCGCAGCGGATCGCACCCTTCTCGTCCGTCGGGAAGTCATAGTCGAAATGGACGGTGTAGCGCGGCTTCAGCGAATACTGTTCAAGTATGCCTTTGTACTGCGCCCACGGAACGATGCCTTCACCAGCCGGACAGAGATGGCGACGCCACATCTTCGGATTCTTAGGATTCGGCTCGAACCAGAAGTCCTTGAGACAGAGGATGTCGATCCAGGGAGCGACGATACCTACAGAGTGCATCCACGAAGGGCCCGTCTCGGCCTGCGCATGCATGACATCGTACTGAACGCCGACATACTTCGGGTCGAAGTCCTTAAGGATCTGCGCAAGATCCCAGACCACGCTGCCAAAAAGCTCAATCTTCGGATTGTAGGTGCTGTGGTTCTGGTAGCACGCCTTTACGCCCGTCTTGCGGGCAAGGCTCTCGAGCGATTCGAACCCGCGCTTGATCTCGTCAAGGTTCTGCTGCATCGTCTTCTTGGGATCGTATTTGAAGTACGCCCCGCGGAAGCTCTTGAATCCGGCATCGGCTGCCGCCGAAACGATGTCGTAGGCCATCGGATCATCACCGCGCAGAAAAGACACGATCAGCGACTCCGCCTTGAGTCCAGCCCCTTCCGCAGCCCGTTTGGCGGCCTTCAGGTCGCGAGGAGCCAAAGACGGCTCGATGAACCCTTTCGGACGGGCAGTCCACTCAATGCCGTCATATCCGCAGCTCTTGACCACCGCCGCCGTACGCTCGTAGTCCTTGATGAACTGGAATACGCGCGAAAACACATGATATTCCGGCTTCTCAGCCGCCAGCACCGTGACGGGCTTCGATGCACATCCGGCCGCCGCAAAGGCTGCACCCAGACCGATGAAATCACGACGGTTCACTTTAACAGACATTTCTTTACCTCTCTATTCTTTTAAATGTTTTTACAGCTCTATCTTGTCTGCTGTATAGATCAGACGGAAATCAGGATGCCGCCAGAGATACGACGCCGGAAGGAACGGCGTTGGACGCCCCTTCTCGATTATAGCCTTGAGCGGCGCGGTCTGCTCCTGGAAGCATGCCAGCAGCAGACACTTCCGCGCGGCAAGAATTGGAGCCATGCCCATTGTTGCGGCATAGCGCGGAACGAGCGACGAATCGCCGCCGGCAGTGACTGCGGTGTTCTGGACAATCGTCTCCTCCGAAAGCGGCAGAGCACGTGTCGGAAGCCGCCCGAAATCCTCAACCGAAATCTCGTCCTCGCGCATCGGTTCGTTAAACGCGATGTGTCCATTGAATCCTATTCCGAGAAGCTGAAGGTCAAGTCCGCCTGCCGCCTCTATCGCAGGATCGTACGCACCGCAGCTGGCAGGTTCCGGGAAATGCGCGTTTGCATCGTTGAAGCCAAGCGCCGGATCAAACTTCGAGAAAAGCTTCTCGTGCATGTACTTCCAGTAGGATAGCGGATGGTCATGCGGAACGGTGGACTTTCCGTCCGTTGAATATTCATCGAGGTTCCATGTGGAGAGAAGCGAAAGATCCGCCTTAACCCGATTCAGTTTTTCGGCGAGCTCCTCATAAAGCGTTATCATCGTGTTGCCTGTCGCCAGACCGAGATTATACCTCTCGCCCCTTGAGATCTTCCGCATCACATCGTCAAAGATGATGGAGGCTCCGACCGAACTCATGGCCGCATAGTCTCTTACCGATTCGATTGTCATTTGCCCGGCTCCTTTCTTTCCCCAAGATTGAACGTACATGTTACCTTGGTGTACTTTCCTACCTCAGACTCGATCTCGAACTTGTCCGACACGCGCTTTGAGTTGGGAAGCCCCATTCCGGCGCCAAACCCCATCGAACGTATCCAGTCGTTCGCGGTCGAGGCTCCGTCGCGGCACGCCCATTCGATATCAGGGATGCCCGGGCCGCGGTCCTTCGTCTTGATTGTGATGGTGTTGTCGTCAAGAATGAACGTAAGGATTCCGCCGTGCGAATGGATGCATACGTTGATCTCAAGCTCGTACGCGGCGATTGCCACGCGGCGCGCGACCGTGCGGTCGATCTTGCGCTCCTTCAGGATCTGCTTGATCTCGTTCGCGGCGCGTCCCGCACTGCCGAGATCATTGTGGACAACCGCGAACTCCTTGCGGAAATAGTTCTCGCTCGTGGCATGCTCAGGTGTGTTTGACGAAGCGCGGGCCGCCTTCCGCTCGAGTTTGCGGATCTCCACGGAAAGCTCATACAGCAGAGCCTTCATTACATCGCGCTGGGATATGATGCCCACAAGCTTGCGGGAGGCGTCAAGAACCGGGAAACGTCCGTATGTATAGTTGTTGAAATACCTGAGCGCATATGCGAGCGGCATACCCGCCTCAAGAACCACAAGGTTGCTCGCCATGTGATCTTCGCACTTGTCGTCAATCCAGCCGTTGTCCAGGGCGTTGATGATGTCGTTGACCGAGACAATGCCGAAGAGACGGCCTTCCTCGGACACCGGCACGCCCGATATGCGGTTTTCGCGCATGATCCTCTGCGCCTCACGCATCGATGTGTCGCGAGCGATGGAGATTACGGTGCGCTTCATCACGTCACGCACCTTGAAGCGCTGCAGGAGCTCCATTATGATGACGGAGTTGTCACCTCCAAGCGCAGTGGCATCAAGAGGCGTTTTGGCGAGGATCTCGTCATCCTGCCTCTGCTCGCCCTTGATGATTGTAGGAGTGTACGGCTCCATCAGCCCCTCTTCTCCATCTCAAGCGCGTCGTGAAGCTTCACGCATGCATCATACTTGGAAAGCGGAGAGGATACGAGCGGAATGTGCAGATCCTCAGCCACCTTGATCATCGTCTCGGAAAGCGGCTTGGCATTGTGCACCACGACGCCCATGGCTCCGACGATATGGGCGGTGCGGATCGCCTGAT
>JAGBFY010000562.1 GCA_017936245.1 Kiritimatiellia bacterium | reverse complement strand
GTCAATGTCAATGCGGCTCCTCTTCCGGTGGAAGATCTGAAGATGTTGCGTGGGGTCGGAATCGGTACGTTCCAGGTGTTTCAGGAAACATACAACCGCAAGCTTTACGAGTCCATGCATCCGGCATGGAGCGTGAAGGGAAACTACGACTGGCGCACGACCGCATTCCACCGGTGCATGGAAGCTGGTGTTGATGATGTCGGACTCGGGGTGCTGTACGGGCTTTGCGACTGGCGCTTTGAGGTGTTGGCGACAATCCTTCATGCACGCGACCTTGAGCGTTGGTTCAACATCGGACCGCATACGATCTCCTTCCCGCGTCTTGAGCCTGCCAGCGGAACGAAGGTTCCGGAAGAGTCGCCATGGCTCATCGATGACGACACCTTCGCTCGAATTCTCGTGATAATGCGCCTTTCCGTTCCCTACACGGGAATGATAGTCACCGCTCGCGAGAAGCCAGAGTCCCGCAATCGCGTACTGAACCATGGCATGACTCAGCTTGACTGCTCTTCTAACATCGCAATCAAGGGCTACAGCGATTTCGCGGACGAAGCGCAGCAGGAGAAATCCCGCCAGCAGTTCATGCTTGGTGACAATCGCTCAATAGAGACGATGGTGCGCTATCTTGCCGAACGCGGTACAATCACGAGTTTCTGCACTGCGGGCTACCGCTGCGGACGCACCGGAGGCTGCATCATGGATGCACTCAAGACGGGACGTGAAGGCAAATTCTGCAAGATTAATGCCGTTCTCACATTCCGCGAATGGCTTGACGATTTCGCGAAGGATCCGGAAACGGTGCGCATCGGAAACGAACTTATCGAAAAAGAACTCAAAGGCATTGAACAGTGGGTTCCAAAATTCTACCCGATGGTGATGAAGCAGTATGAGGCCACATGCGCCGGTTCCCGTGACCTTTTTTTCTGATGCTATGGCTAAACGTCTGTTCAAAATTGGGTTGTTGGCTGTGGCGTTTATTGCATTCTGCGGCTTCAAACCGTATGGCACGAACGACCTGGCGAGCCTGACCGTGCCGCAGAAGCATGTCGCAGGAGCCGATGGGCGCTACATAAACTACCGCATATACGTTCCTGACATCCCTAAAAACGCCACGAACGGAGTTCCGCTTGTGCTGTATCTGCACGGTTCGGGCGAATGCGGTACGGACAACCGTTCCCAGATGAATATGGGGGTTGGAGGTCTTGTGTGGTGGAGCCGTAATCGTGAACCGGCTATCGTCGTTGCACCGCAGTCTCCACCACGGACAGTATGGAGTCCGATCTTCTTCAATATGCTTCAGGCTCGCATGCCGTATGGCACGCCGCCGATGGTTAAGCTCGTGAAATCGCTTGTGGACGATATCTGCGAACGCTATCCTGTTGACACCAATCGAATCCTTGCAACAGGCGTGTCACTTGGCGGATATGGTGTATGGGATATGGTGGCCCGCTATCCGGGCTTTTTTGCCGCCGCGATTCCGGTGTGTGGAGCGGGTGATCCGCAGCAGGCAGATGCCATCGCGAAGACCCAACTTTGGATATTCCACGGGGAAAAGGATGGCAATGTCCCCAATAAGATGGACCGTGCTATGGTGAGCCGTCTTTGGGAACTTGATGCTCCTGTGCGCTATATGGAATATCCCGATTCCGGTCACGGCATCTGGGGGCGCGTGTATTCAGACGACTCCGTGATGAAATGGTTTTTCTCGCGTCGTCGTTCTTCCAATTGACGTAACAGGTCAGTTTTGTTATATTCTGTCATATGAAAGCAATTCGATATCTTTTTGTCTCGGCTATGGCCGTGAGTTCACTCTTTGCGGATGACTCCGCAATCTTGACGCTTGAAACCGAACGAGCTTCGGCTGTCGTATCTCTGGCAGGGGGGCGCATATTATCGTTCAAGACCAGTGGCGAAGAGGTCTTGTGGAGTCCCAAGAGCTGGAACCACAAGGGCGACAAATGGTGTCATGGAGGAATTCCCATCTGCTGGCCCTGGTTCGGTTCAAGCGGTCCTTCCACCAACGCCCACGGTTTTGCGTGGCGCAGTGCATTCGAAGTGCGAAGCAGGAAATCTTCGCCAACGCGCAGTGAACTTGTACTTGGTCTCAAACCGGACGCAGCTACACGCAAGGAGTGGCCGCATGAGTTCGACCTCGAATATTCGATCACCCTGACCGACACTCTCAAATTGGTCCTCAAGACCCGAAACACAGATTCAAAACCGTTCATCCTGACAGCGGGCTTCCATCCATATTTCTTCATCGGCGACAGGGATCGTACGGTCGTAACCGGCACTGACGGAATGAGGTACTGCGATGCCAGGGTGAAAAGGGAATTCGGTGGCGCGTGGAAGGGTAATATGAAGCTTAACTCTTCTTTTGACCATGTGTTCGTGGAGCCATATCCAACCGCTTCGCACACTGTTGTCGACCCGCTTTTGGATCGTCGTGTAACAGTTACATCCTCCGGAGCCAAGAGGTTGGTCGTCTGGAATCCGGGCGTGGAGGAGCAAGCATGGGAAAAGCCTGCGCCTGGAGATCTTGCAATCGGAGACTGGCGGCACCTTGTTTGCGTTGAGCCAGCGATTCTCTGGAAAGAGGCGGCAATTGACATGAAACCAGGTGCTGTGCATGAGATGACAGCTGAGATATCCATAAAGAAAGGCACAGGCAAGTGAGGGCCGCTAAAGCCAAACTGAGCCTTGGCGTAAAGATATGCCTTGCCGCAATTGCCGTGTATTTTGGCGCGGCGGTGTTCGGCGAAGTGCAGTACCGCGTGGCGAAATACCGTGACGTCACGCCAGCGTACAACGTTGTGCATGAGAATGAGCGCTATCAGCCTCCAAGCCTTGCGCATCCGATGGGTACGGATAATCTCGGACGCGATGTGGCTTTGAGGCTTGTGCAGGGGGCGAGGAT
>JAGBFY010000561.1 GCA_017936245.1 Kiritimatiellia bacterium | reverse complement strand
TCTGCTCTTGCGGAGTACCGCAGAAGGCGGCCGGATCTGCTTCTTCTCGATGTGATGATGCCGAAGAAGAACGGTTATCAGGTGCTGAAGCAGATTCGCAAGGAAGATCCTGCCTTGCCGGTGATGATTCTTTCCGCGAAGGGTTCTCCCACCGATATCGCGCTGGGACTTGATCTTGGCTCTGACGACTATCTGCCCAAGCCGTTCAGCAGTGAAGTGCTTCTTTCCCGCATCAACGCAATGTTCAGACGGATCAGCGTGATGACTACAACTGAGTTCAAGCCTAAACTGAAGTCAGGATTTGACGTTGCTTCATTCCATGTTGATGAAAACCGGCATATGTTGATTAGTGCAGATGGAAGTGAAAAGCCTCTTTCGTTGAAGGAGGTGGATCTGCTTCGCTTCCTCACTTCCCATCCGGGGAAGCTGATCGATAGGGATACGCTGTTCAACAAGATCTGGGGATACGACTACGGCGGCACTACAAGAACTCTTGATCAGCATGTTCTTGCCCTGCGCAAGAAGCTTGGCAATGATGGCTCCTGCATAATGACAGTGCGAGGCGAGGGATACCGCTACCAGGAGCCATAGTTCCGGATATCAAGCGACTCATGCAGGACCTGATTTTTACGAATTTGAATTTTCTTATTTTTTTGCTTGCATCGAAAATGCTGATTTGATATATTACACGCCCATGGGACAACAACTTAGAACACGTGCCAAGAGGGCTCGCCGCATCGCTCGCAACAAGCGTGCGCATGCAAGGCTTCTTGCGGCTAAAAAGAAATAAGGTGTGCTCACTGGAGCGCATCTCAAAGGTGGGATGGTCGAGCGGTTAGGTTACGGACTGCAAATCCGTCTACAGCGGTTCAACTCCGCTTCCCACCTCCATTTTGGGTGATTAGCTCAGTTGGTTAGAGCACTACCTTCACACGGTAGGGGTCACTGGTTCGAGTCCAGTATCACCCACCATCTTTTGATGATGCGCTTAGATTAATATCGGGCGCATTCTTTTTTTGTCATGACAGAGGTTCGGAAACACGACACGGAAGCGAGAAGTGGGACGGATGGCCGTCGCACTTGGTATGTGTTGCACGTGAAGCCGCGAACGGAGAAGAAGACTGTTGAGTACCTTCGTACCTATGGCTACTTCTATCATCTTCCTGTGTATCTGAAGATAACAAAAGTGCAGCGGAGGAAGGTGAAGCGCGAGCTTCCGCTCTTTCCGGGATATGTGTTCACAAGGCTTTTTCCAGATGAGCGCATACGAATGCTTCAGACGAACCTTATTGTTCATACGATTACGGTTCCGAATCCGCGCGAGATGATTCATCAGCTGCGTCAGATATCCCGTGCATCTCGTGTCAAGCCGGAGATGCGTCCGGTGCATTCGTTCAAAGTGGGAGACCTCGTTCGTGTCAAGTACGGGCCTCTGCGGGGAACCGAAGGCTATGTCAAGCGCGACGGAGCCCATGCGACACTTTGCCTCAATGTTGAGATACTTGGCGCGGCTGTCGAGATATCGATCTCTCCAGAGGATATCGAAAAAGCTTAAGCTTGATTATCCGATAATGTCCGTTTCCTTTGTCTTTTGTTTAAAGAAGGGATGTTTGGGATTGACGCAAAAGGTCGAATCGTGATACCATACTAATCAGTTGAAGAATAGATTCCGCTTTGTTTGCGGGGTTTTATTTGAATAAGGAAGGGAATTCCTGATATGGATAGAGCCTGTTTGGAAAAGACGGCGGCATTTCGCCGTGCGGTTGTTTCGCTTTGCGCCTGTGCAGTTGCTTTCTTGGCGTATGCCGATAATTACGATTCGCTCTATACTGCTGATACCGGATATGTGACGATGACAGGCAACGATTCCAAGGATAAATCAGGGTTTGCCGATGTAGGCAAGTGGTCCGATGGCAAGCCTCCTCATTCCGGAACCAATTACTATGTTGGCGCTTCGCGTATATTCTACACTCCTAACTCGGCAGACTATAACGGGCATGTGTTTCAAGGCGACAAGCTTGTTGTTGCAGGTCAGATAACTCACACCGCCGGCAGTAAAGCCACAATATCGTGGGGAAATGTCGAGTTTCTCCCTGGATCTAAGTATTACTTTAATTCCATTGGCCAACTTTTGGCAGGTGATTTTCATGTGAACGGCAGCGAGGGCTTGCCGTTTACATTCAGCGTTGGCCGCGGCAAGGAAAACTCGGTGCGTGATATCATGCAATACATGAATGTCTATTCGGATCCAGATGATTATATGCGGATACTTCAAAAAGGTGCATTTGTGAGGTTCTCGTATTTTGGTGACTGGTCTGGTTTCTACGGGACCTTTAACGTTCATACGAATGTTGATGTGCGTCTCGGAAGCGGATTTTCATCCCCCGGCAGATTTGTGGTTTCTAAAGACGGTATGCTGGGATTGTTGAACGACAACAATATTGCTACGCTTGGAACATTGGAGGTTGAGTCTGGCGGCAGGCTGAACTTTGCCAAGGGATCATCCACGGGAACGCTGTTTCATATAACCAACAGGCTTGCGCTTGCCGCCGGTGCGATTGTGGATTCCTCCAATATCTTTGACCGAACTGAATCGCCAATCCATATGTCCATGGTGTTCCGCCTCTCGCCGAAGGCCGTTGCCGCCGGATTGCCGGACTGGAATTCCTTGGTCTATCCGTACAGAAAGAAGGGGGAGATTGGAGATCTTCCGCATGTAGTTCCCTTTGAGATGGATGATCCGGAGGTTGAGGGCGGCAAGTATTTTGGGCTTCGTATGAAGGAGATTGTGTACATGACAAACTCGTGTTCGCACAGTGCTTCCGCTCTTGACCTTGAATACAATCGTCCACAGGATTTCTGGAGCAATGGCCGCTGGCCGGAACCCGGTATTGACTATGTGATCGGGGCCCAACTTATTATCTTCAACAATGTCAATCCGTATGTGTTTCCAGGGGATTCTTTGACCGTCCGTGCCGCAAATGTCGCTTCCTATGACGATATTACCGACATAACGTTCAACGATGCGGTGTTTCTGGGTGAGACCAGATTGCGTCCGCTTACCGGGGATGCATCCTACGTGCTGCGCGGAAATCTGAAATTGATGGCGAACGAAGACTATCCTAACCCTGCCGTCGTTACGATATACAATAGGGTGGATTATACTATCGCCTCGGATGTTTCTGGAGACAACGACTTGCATGTCAAACTGATGAGGCTTGGTGGGAAGATGGCCAGACCTTCGGGGGTCATCAGGCTTTCCGGCATGAACACAAACTGGATCGGCAGGCTTCTTGTCGCTGCCACCAATGATGTGAACGAGCTGTCCTCTGGTGCGTTGTGTGCAGTAAGCGCATTGACGAACCTTACGCTCAGAATCTCCGATTCACGCAATCTTGGAGGCAGGATGAAGTCGTTCGCCTATGACTCGCTTACGGTTTCCAATCAGTGCCGCCTTGCGATTGACGGCACAACGACGTTCAGCGAACTGACCCGTGGCTGGTATTTCCCACGCACGGCTTAT
The DNA here is from genome assembly GCA_017936245.1 of Kiritimatiellia bacterium. Taxonomy (GTDB): domain Bacteria; phylum Verrucomicrobiota; class Kiritimatiellia; order RFP12; family UBA1067; genus UBA1731. Next base: position 6,118 of record JAGBFY010000561.1, on the reverse strand, counting down.
CTGTATGTCACAAACGATGCCGTGGCGACATGTCTCAACACGATAACACTTGGTGATGAGCTTGTGAAAGAAGGACCGGGGACATTCTGCCTCGCTTCTACGCCGTCGATTGAGGGTGATTCCGCTTCAATCACAGTGAAAGAAGGCATTTTTGCCGCCGGGACTTCTGATGCATTCAAGGGGCTGTCCGTTAATTTTGCTGAAGGTGCGGCACTTGGCATTGACATTGCGTCATCAAATGAAAGTTTCGCAGCAAAAGGCATAGATATTACGGACGTGGAGCTTTCATCTGAAACAGGGAAAATACCGGTCTCTCTCTTGGGCGCCGAGTTTGATCCTGGGGTGAAGAATGGTCCGTATGCACTGTTTACGTGTCCAACCGACGACTTGGAAGAACTAAAGTCCAAACTCAGCATCTGCAAGCCATGGAAGGGTTCGGGGATGTCCGTATCCTTCATTGAAAAAGAAAATGAGGATGGAACTGTCACTCTTAGTGCCATATTGAGTCCGTGCAAACTACGAATAATAATCCGCTGATATGAATTATACTATACAGATTCGGCATAGGGCCGGAATAATTACTTTGTCTGCCCTGTTTGCGATGTGTTTACACGCTGCAGAGGTGAAAGAACGAGTGCTTCTGTATCCTACGGTGTTGAAGAACGCTACAAATATTCTTGAAGATGCCCAGTGGAGACTTCCGTCTGGAGATTCGGATGCCTACACAGTGGAGAGACAGAAGGGAAGTCAGTTTTCAGACGAGGATTCCGCATGGCATATAAGACTAAATGCTCCGGAAGGTGCATATTGGAGAGCGTATCCTAATGTTCAGGTCGGTCGCAGATACCTGTACGGTGCATGGGTGCGTGTTGATAACGCTAACATACTCCTGCGTGCCTACTGCAACAGAGTCAGTGATGGAACTCTATACGATCAGCGTCTGTATTGCTATGGAGGCTTCAATGCGTATCTTTTGCCATATCTTTCTGCGCGTATGGCAAAGAAGCTTGTCGGAAATCCGGATGAATGGAAACTGTGCTATCGTATCCTGACATTCCCAGAAGCAGTGAAGGGTGATCGTTTCTGTGCGGCAATGGGGGTGTATCTTTCGACCGGGGCGATGACGTTTTCGGAACCGTTCCTGATCGATATAACCGACAGCTCGGAGCGATCACTTACCATTGACGTGAGTGGAGCTCGTCCGTTCAGGAGACTTTCCATAATTGCTACAGGACTGGGAGATATTGTCTGGAGCAAGGAGTTTCCGGAGCCGGTCACTTCCTACAAAGGCGTAGTCCCTGCCGAACTCGCCGATTTCGAACGCGGTCAGGGTGAGGATGTGATTGAGGGCCATACCCTGGAGGTGACTTATGTCGATGGTTCTGTCTGCATGGTCCATTCTCCGCAGGAAAAGATTTTCACAAAAAGGAAATGAAATGACGATCCGCAATTTTCTGTATTCTGCAGTGTCCGTTCTGGCCTCTTTGTCTGCAGCTGCATTTGATGTCTCCGTATTGGGAAAGGACGGAAAACCGGTCGATTCCGGCCCGTTGTGCGTGAAGCGGCATTGCCGGACAGAGCCCAGCGGCATAAAGACAATCCGCGTGGAACTGCGTTCGGAGCTGGAGGGTGAGCATTATGCAAATGTTGTCGCTTCCTTTAATGTGACGGATCCTTTGACCGTCTGGGACGGGAAGAAGGAGCGCAAGATGCCGTCATCGTCGCTCTCTCAGCCGCTGCTCTCGAACGGTGCGTTTCTAATGGGTGCTGCATGGGACGAATCGAATGGTACAGCTCTTGCTTTGGGCGCGGACGATCTGCCGTCGTTTGCGGATTTCACCGTTCAGCCGTCCGGCGCTGGTGCGACGCTGAAGATATCCGTTCCTGCGGCGTTCATGCGCAAGGGCGCGTCGTTCACTTGCACGTTCCACGCGGTGCCGTTCAGTCCGAAGTACGGAATCAGGGATGCGCTCGCAAGATACTATCCGCTTTATCCCTCGAGATTCAAGAAGGACAGTCGTGTAAATCCTGCGGTTTATGGCGCGAGCGCCGAATATGCGTGCTGGAAGGAACCCGATCCAGAACGTTGCCGCATGATGAATGCCACATGGGAGTGGTGTCATGGTGCAGGACGCAGTTGGGGCGATCCGCTGAACCGTGAAAATCCCACAGGTAAGATAAACGAAGACTATGCGTGGTCGGAAAATCTTAAGTTCTCAAGACGTGACTGGAAGTATCAGGCACACACGAATTGGAAGCTTTCATGTGCCGAGTTCAATGCTGTGCAGAGTGCACGTCTCGCCAATTCGCTGTATTGTGGAGTCGTCAACGGGTTTTACATGATGGCTGTAGCCAACATCTCCGACGTTATCGCAAAGCGATATCCCGATTCCGTTGCCGTCGGAGAGACATGTGCGCCCAATGACTATCCGTATTCCACTGAGGTTTATACGTTTCCGGAATGCTCTTGGGGGATGGAGCTTCGCAGACAGCTCGCCGCTCTAGTGAAAAAGCAAGACCTTGGTGCGATCGCGTTCGATGTTTCACGCCCGCGCAGCGTATATCGCGGCGAGCGGCTGAAGGAAATGGATAATGTGGGCTGGGACGAGCATGGCGCAGGCGTTGTGCGTGGAATCGGCAGCGGCAAACTGTTCGACTACATCCATACGCTCAAGAACAAGACCCTTTCCGGAAACTGCGGCGTCATTGTCAATTCGAAGTATGAACATCTTTCTGACATGCTCCATATGGATACGATGATGATTGAACTGAATCCGTGGAGCCGCGAACCTCCTTTCCCGCTTTCGATTCGCTATGGTCTTGGGGAGAAGGGACTTACCCTGTGGGAAGGATATACGCCAAGGGCGTTTGCCCCTGACTTCAACAACTGGAACAGGGAAGACAAGCACTTGCTCATATCGGATCTCTCCCGATATGCAGTGCACCGTTCGCTGATCGCGGGAGCATCGTTGCCGGCCGGATACATCACGGAATATGCATCTCTTGCTTCCAAGGCTTTTGCCGCAATGAACTCTGCAGGATGGAAGGCTGTTCCTGGTGCTGAAATTGATGGACAGAGATGGGAACTTGCCCGATATGGAAGTGGGACGGCTTCAATCCTTGCCGTATGCAACGAAACTAACCTTGCGCGTAGAGCTAAGTTGACGGTATATCCAGAAGAGATTGCCTCCGATCGGGTTGGCGGATTGCCGCCGAACGGAAATGGATATCTCTTCGTGCCGATGTTTGGCGGGACAGCCGATATTCGTTGCCATGCTAAGGGAGGGGAATTCGTTTCATGTGATGTTGGATCCTTGCTGTTCAACGCTCTGGAGTGCGTGGGAACGCTTGAGGGTTCCGGTTCTCTTGCCGCTCATTGGAATGGAGATTGCGATGCATTGCGGCTGATCGTAAAATCAATCGACTATTCCGGTGCTGTCAGGTTGAAGCAGTCGTTCGGTGCATATGCGCTCGAAGGCGATGCAAGCCGCATCATTGCGGCTGGTGGACAGGTCGAAGCCGTCTATCGCAATGTGAAGTATCCTGGGCTTGGAGCAGAGGTAAGAAGATTCACCTTTACAGATGCGAGAAGAAAATGTCTCTTCACTCTGGCGTACGCCAACGATCCGGCCTCAAAGGATATGGCAGACCGCATGGACTTCTTTTTCTGGAGAGCAATGGGCAAGACGCCGGACAAGGCGATGCGGAAAAAGATCGGCAAGAGGGGACGTAAACCGTTTGTCGCGTCGGCCGTTGATGAAACGTTGGATCCTCTTACGGTTGTGATACGCTCGAAGCGCAAGAATGGCGGTGCGGTCACTGTTTCGGCGAAGGATCGAGAGGAGCTTTCAGAAAAGGTGAAGTACCTTTTAGGCGTAATTCACGCAGAGCATTTCCCGGAATACGGACATGAAGTGAAGATGTCCGATCAGGAACGCAGATGCTATCCTTTGTGGTTTAAAACGTCCCGGTGAGGGGCGAACGGTTCAACGGCGGGAGACAGTGTAATGAAAACATCGAGAAGATTGTATCTGGCGGGTATGGTCTCGGCGATGCTGCCCTGTCAGATCGGCGGTTCATTTGAAAAATAATAAAGGGACGTAAGTGAAGTTTAATGTACATGGTGGTTTTCTGTTGCTTGGAGCCGTCCTGCTCGCAAATATGTTCGCGGGCTGTGCTACGGAAACCGTAGAAACCGCAGTGCCGCAGTGGAAACCGATCGGTCAGCGTAAGGCAAGAGTCGTCCATTGGGGTATCATCCATAACCATTCGAAAGGCAAGTGGGATGCGGTGCTCAAGCTTACGAACGACTACGAGATGGTCGGCTGGGTTGACGACCGTGCGTCGACCGCGATGCGCATGAGGGAGCCTGGGGTCGGCATCTACACGAACTATCCATGCTTCACGCCGCAGCAGGTGTTCGACGAGGTGAAGCCTGACCTCATCGTCGTTGAGACCGCCAATTCCGATCTTGTCGAGGTCTCCACGGAGATCGCACGTCACGGCATTCCCATGCACATGGACAAGCCGCTCGGCATAGACCAGATCGGCTACCGCAAGATGAGCCGCATATGCGAGGCCCGCGGCATCCCGCTTCAGATCGGCTACATGTTCCGGTCGAACGAGGCGATCAACAAGATGGTTGAGATCGCCAGGAGCGGCATCATCGGCGACGTCTATTCGGTTGATGCCGATCTCGATCACAGCTATGGCTACCCCAAGTATCCGGAGTACGCCTCGCATTATCCGGGCGGCACGGCCTATCTGCTCGCCTGCCACGTGATAGAATGGGCAATGCCGATTTTCGACGACGCTATACCGCTCAAGACGTGGTCGATCCTCAAGCCAGCGCCCGGCGATCCGGAATGGGCTCTCACGCATTCTCTCACGGTGATGGAGTATCCGCGCGCCAACGTGACGATCCGCGTCTGCTCGCGCGGAACGCAGCCCTGCCGCCACATCCGCATCGACGGAACGAACGGTTCGATGGAGCTCGAACCCATCGAGGACTTCCGCACAGTGAAGCACACGACAGGTTTGAACGAGGGTCTCGCAAAGGTTGATACGCTTGAGATCAGGATGTTCCTCAAAAAAGTCAACACCAAGGCTAAGAAGGCGGGCTACCACGGCGGCATAAACCGCATCAGGTTCAAGGCCCCGTCGGATCGCTATGCCGGTCAGCTCCAGGAGCTTGCACGCATCATTCGCGGCGAGATCCCCAACCCTCCTGGGCTTTACGATCATGACCTCAAGGTTCACAAGGTGTCGCTCGACGCCTGCAACCTGCCCACCGAGGAGATTAGATGATCATGTTTGTTTCAGCCGGTGTGCTGTCGCCGCTCTTCCTCAGGGTAACGCCCGAGGCCCGTTCAAGTCGGGGCTCATTGGGCAGGTTGCCGGAAGTCCGTCTGATGTACTGCTGCTTCGGTTGCCTACTGAGCATACAAGGAGATATGAAATGAAATACGTTTCGAGAAGATCGTTTTTGGCGGGTGCGGCGGTAAGCGGCGCACTACCTCTTTTCAACATCGGATGCGCCGGTTTCGGACAGGGCCGTGCGCGGCAGATTGCGCAGGGGGCGAAGATCCGTGTGGCGCTGATTGGATGCGGTGCGCGGATGAGGACTCTTGTAGAGTTGCTGATGAGCGAAAACGTCGTTGCTCTCGTCGATCCCGATCCGCGTATGATTGCCTCTATCAAGAAGCAGATGGCGCGTGTGCCCGAAGCCGGCGATCTGTCGAAGGTACGTGTGTTCTTCGATTACCGTGAACTCTTCGAGAAGATGGGCGACGAGGTCGACGCCGCCGTGATCGCCACCCCGAACCACCATCACGCCCCTGCTGCGCTGATGGCAATGCGCCGCGGCATTCACGTGTTCGTCGAAAAGCCGTTGGCGTCCACTGTGGAGGAGGTGCAGCTGATGGGGCGCGTCGCCAGAGAGACTGGTGTCGTGACGCATGTCGGCAACTTCGGACATTCCACGAAGGCGATGCGCATCTGCGTGGATGCGATTAGGAGCGGTGTGATCGGAGAGGTGCGCGATGTGTGGTGCTACGACGACAGGCTCAACTCCATGAAGTATCGTCCGCCGTCCGCGCCGCCTCCGAAAGGTATGGTC
>JAGBFY010000560.1 GCA_017936245.1 Kiritimatiellia bacterium | reverse complement strand
CCATGCGCGCGGCGGCGAGGTTCTGATGTCCTCCCACGTGCTGAAATTCACGCCTGCCGAGGAAGTTTTGCGCATTGCCCGGGCGCACGAGGCACGCGGTGCCGATATCTCCAAAATCGTCACGGCGGCGGAAACGGAAGATGAAGAACTGGAAAACCTGCGCATCACCGCACTTCTGCGAAGAGAGCTGCGCATCCCGTTTCTGTTCCTCTCCGGCGGCTCGCACTGCAAGCTGCACCGCCAGATCGGACCGACACTCGGCAGCTGTATGTGGCTGACCGTGCACCATTATGACAGCTGCGCGACGCGCTCCCAGCCGATTCTGCACGCCGTCCGTGCCATTGCAGACAACCTCTCCTACGACCTTTGATATGAAAGGAGAACTTCTTACATGAAAGCAATTTTAGTCAATGACGACCGTACCCTGCGCTGGGACAATGTCCCCGATCCCGTCCTCGGAGAACGCGACGTACTGATCGAAATCCATTATGCCGCGCTCAACCGTGCCGATCTGATGCAGCGTGCGGGTGATTACCCGCCGCCGCCCGGCTCCCCTGAATGGATGGGGCTGGAGGTATCCGGTTACATCCGCGCGATGGGCGATATTGCAGCAAAGGAATCGGCGTGGAAGATTGGCGACGCAGTCTGCGCCTTGCTCGGCGGCGGTGGGTATGCGGAATATGTCACTGTTCCCTATGACATGGTCATGCCGATTCCTGCGGGAAAAACACTTGCGCAAGCCGCGGCGATCCCGGAAGCATACTGCACCGCTTATCTGAATCTGTTCCATGAAGGCGGCGCAAAAGCCGGAGATACGCTGCTCATGCACGCCGGCGCATCGGGTCTTGCTTCGGTTGTCATTCCGATGGCAAAGGCGTTCGGTCTTCGCGTCATCACAACGGTGCGCGGGGAAGATGCGGCAGCGCGCATTGCCCCGCTCGGTGCAGATGTCGTGGTTGACTCCACCCGTGTGGACATCCGCGCGGTGTTAAAGCAGGAGCTGGAGAGAGGCACACCGGTTTCTCTTGCGATCGACTGTCTCGGCGGGGAGAACATGGGCGGTTGTCTTCCCTACCTTGCCCACGGCGCACGCTGGATCATGATTGCGGCGCTGGCCGGAACGCTGACGGAAATCGACCTCAAAACCGTCTACGTCCGCAATGTCCGTATCATCGGCTCGACGCTGCGCTCAAGAACCCCTGCCTTCAAGGCGGAGCTGATTGCCGAGCTTGTCAAAAATGTCTGGCCGATGATCGAAGACGGTAGAATCCCGTCTACCATCCATGGCATTTATCCGATAGAGAATGCAGCGACGGCGCAGGAGATCATGCAGCGCGGCGGTCATAACGGCAAGCTTGTCCTGCAGGTGCGGTAAAAAATGAAATAATGGGTCATGTGGTCGGTACAGCTTCACAAAAGAAAGGTACCGGCCGCGTTTTTCATCCCTGAAATCAATCGGATCGCTTGCACGGTTCAATCTATGCAATAAAGCTTGTCTGTTTTTGAATGTCGCATTTTTCATACCATTGACAACAGAAGAATGATATGGTATAATGACCTTGCAATCCGGAATATAGTATTTTCCGGATGTCTTATGCGAAAAACGGACGAAATGAAAACGCGTATGATTCACGATTATGCACATAAAGGAGCGTATTTGACTTATGCAATATGTTGTTGATTCAAAATGCGGATGTGACCGAAACGACGGCCTGACACCGGTTACCCCGTGGAAGAGCCTGGAAAAGATCAATG
>JAGBFY010000559.1 GCA_017936245.1 Kiritimatiellia bacterium | reverse complement strand
GCACGGCAACCGTACCCTCCACATTGGTGCCCCCCGTGCACCAGTCGGGGTTGTGCCATACGGCAACGTCACCTACGGCCAACCGACAGTTCTCGGAAGAGAGATCCAGCGAAATGGCCTCCGCCGCCCAAACCGTCACCGCTCCGGTGTCCGCTTCGGCCATCTCCGGCAAACCTATGCAACTCGCTAGAGAAATAGCCGCCGTCAAACTACACAAGTCTGTCTTGATTTTTGACATGTCTCTCTCCCCTCAAAAAAACAAAGATGCCACAAATATAGCATTTTTATTTTTTTTTTCAAGCCTTTTTTCAGCATCCGACCATCCGATTACCATCCCCATGATTTACTGAATAGATGTGACATTCTTCCCACTTTTCCTGTCCGGTGAGTATCGAATGGATTTTTTACAGATATTGCTATCCCATAAGCGGAATAGACCCCTTTCTTCAATAGGTTCTTATGGTATCATACCATATCGGAGTGGGGAAGTATAGAGGCTGTTTAATGTTATTAATATATTGTTATATTGTCATTTTAGAATTGTTTTATTGTTATTATATGAAAATGAGACGGCGGTTTTCTTATGATACAAATTATGATACAATATCAAAATGTCGTTTTTAACGATATAAGGAAATAGAAGAAAAATGCTTTACAAAAACAACGGCGGAAAGAACTGGTGGGTGATGTTCAGGGACCCTAATCGCAAGGGTAAATTCATCCGCAAATCGACCGGCACAAGCGTGCTGGCCGACGCTCGCGCCATTGAACGCGCAGAGCATCTGGCGATTAAAGGCAAGATTACCGAAAAACAACTTGCAAGCATCTTTGATACCATCTTCGGAGAGAAGCGCAAAAAAGATCAGCTCTCTGTCGCAAACATCTGGACCACCTATGAACATCTCATCCACCGCAGGGAGCGACAGCCCGGGAAAGCTCTTATGCGCGTCAGGCAACTGCGGCTTGAGAAGTTCCTTGAATGGGCCGTTGAGCAGTACGCGATCGAGACGATGGAAGATGTTTCGTTTGACATTGCGCTCACGTACGCCGACTATATGCGCCGCAAACTGAAGCTTAAAGACAAGTCGCGCCACGAATACATCAGCTGTCTGTCGGCCGTCTGGAACGCTTTAAGCGCCCTTCACGACATTAAGAACCCGTGGCGCACCTTGCGCCCGACGGTCACGGACGGCACGCGCCATGCGGCGTTCACGCCCGAACAGGAGGCCGCCGTCCTTGAAGCAGCGAAAAACTGCCCCGTGCCGCTATGGTATGAGGCGTCGCTCATCGCCCGCTGGACGGGGCTCCGGAAAGTGGACGTTTCAAAACTTGAATGGAAGGATATCGACCTTGAGCGCGGCATCATCCATACCCGCCCAAGTAAAACTTCCGCTTACAGCATCGATGTTCAAATCCCGATGGTGCCGGTTCTCTGGGATGCCTTGCGCAGACTCTACCGGCCGAAGAAAAGATATGTCCTGCCAACATTCGCGGCAGCATATCCCGCTCCGCCCGAGAAATATCCGTACAAGAAAGTTCTCGACGCGGCGGGTATTACCGATCCGTCGATTACATTCCACTCCTGGCGTCATACCTTCAGAACACGCCTTGCGGAAGCCGGCATTTCGGACGACCTCGCAAAGCGTCTCGGCGGCTGGACGAACGACAAGATTATCGAAAGATACGACCACGCGGACAAGACCGATGAGATCCGCCGCGCGATCGAGTCGACGGTTACTTCCGTTTCTTCTGCTCCTCGCCCTTAATCCGGAAGCGGTAGATCTTGCGCAGGTCGCGGAATGTCGCATTGAAGTCGCTCAGCCAGCGGAGCATGTCGTCGCAGACATCATCCCACGATTTCTTTCCGTTGAAGATATCGTGGATCAATATCGCCGGATCGCGTACCACCACCTGACCGAGCCAACCTAATGCCGGT
>JAGBFY010000558.1 GCA_017936245.1 Kiritimatiellia bacterium | reverse complement strand
TACAAGGCAACCCAAATGCAATAGACCGCAAATCAACGGATTTTTAGCATAAGTTAAATGCAACAAGGCAAACTAAATGCAAATCAACAACCTACCTTGCATTTAACCTGCCCATAGTTGCATTTACTTTGTCCGGCGACCCCGCGAAGCGCGTGCGTTCTGCGAGAAGAATGGAGTCAGGCACGTCGTCATACACCCGATCAACGAATGGCAGGAGGGAAGCTACATCGAGCCGAACGAGGAATACGGTTTTGCGATGTACGATGCCCTGCGCGACGCTTTCTGCGAGAAACCGGCGGCGGGATGGCCGAGGAACATAAAGCCGTCTGATGTGGGGCTTGGTCCGTACGACTATCCGCCGCTCTTCCGGTCTGCGGTGCAGAAATGGGAGTTCGCCGATTCCCTGGAAGGCTGGTACCGTCAGCCGTACGGCGGTGGCGAGCTGGAGACAAAGGAAGGAGCGCTCAACTTCTGGATCAACAGACAGAACAATTTCAATATCCGTCAGCGCGTAATGCCGTTTGACGCATCGAAATACGGCAAGTTCCGCATCCGCATGAAAGTCACGCCCAACGCCAAAGCGGGGCTCTGCGGCGTGGAGAGCCCCTCGATGTTCCTTAAATGGGGGACGAATGATAGCCCGATCATCGGGCCGGGACTGGCGGTGGACAGAATGCGTTCTGTCGCGGGGTGTCCAGTAAAATGCGATGGAGAGTTTCATGAATATGCGCTCGACCTTTCCGCAAATACCGACTGGAAGGGCAGGGTGGACGAACTCTGGTTCGAGGCGTGCCAGGTAAATCATGCCCGCGTCGCCATCGACTGGATGAGATTCGAATGAGATTTTCTTGACAGAAATTAAAGGAGAGGCCATGAGACTTCAGAGTGCCGCGCAAGCAAAGTTCGGCAGAGCCGGCGGAATGAAAGGAAAAGGACATATTATTAAAAGCGAGGAAAGGACGAAAGCCATGACAGAGAGAGAAGTGATCAATGGAAAGCCGTATGCGGGAAATTCGCACGTGCGGTTTGACGAGGGGGAAGTCGCATCGGCAACGCCGAGGCGCGGGTCTATACTCTACAAAAATAGGCAGACATTCCACAGAATTGCTTTTGCGATAATGGGTGCGTTGTCGACGGCGCAGACTCTGCTCGGCGGCAATGAATGGCATGTGAACAACACGGCGCTCGTTGCCGCGCAAGATGCAGAACCGGATACATCAACAGGTTGGCATCTGATAAATAGTTGCAAAATTACATTTTACGATGCGAAGTTGAATATGATGTATTGGGCGAAGGGTTCGCCAAGCGGGGAAAAAGGGCCGCAGACCGTCACGTTGAACGCGGGGGAGGATTATTTTGTCTCAGGAGATAGGCGTTTCACGACAAATGGAGCCGGTTACATATTTCCAGGATCTTCGCTTACGATTGGCGATGAGTTCACTTCTGGGATTTTGTACATCAGAGGACGTGAGCAGACATACACGAATCTTGTGATGAGGAAAGGAAGTCTTACGCACGCGATGTCTCGGAGTAGTACCGATTCAGTTGCTCTGTACTATAATCTGTACGGATCGGCGACGGTCAAATCACCGAAGTCGGATCCTTTTTCTGTGGATAGCTCCGATAAGAATCTTTGGATGACCTGGAGCGGAAAGCTGATCGGAGATGAGGAGGTGGGGCTATCAATATGCCCATACTCTTGGAATAGCGGCGTCTTGGTGTCCATCGTAAATGCCGCCGAATATTATGGCGATATTGTTGTCACGTCGGGTTTCGTCAATGTTGGCAGGACTTTTGGAGCGGGTCTGGGAGTTGAGGGGCCGATTCCGGGAACGGTTCGTATAAAGGGAGGCTCCATCATCAAGCCCTATAGCCCTACATCGGTTGCCGATCTCGGGGAACTTCATATGGATGCTGGCACAGAAATGCGTTTCGTGTATGATTCGGCGGCGATGACAGGCGGTTTGATTCGCGTATCCAATGCGCTTACGCTTCCGGAAAAGGTGATTGTGCATGCGTTGTCAGGCGTAAAGAATGACGGATGGAATCCTCCTATCTCCAAAACGGGCGAGGAGGTGCGCAGTCCCTTCCTGGTCGGTCCACCTAATGTCAGAATTGATCCGAAAATCTTTGAGTTAGTGCCGGATCCAACATATGAACCTCGGAACAGTAACGATTATCGTCCGCAACGCGTACATTTCGAGACGGAGACGGATCCAGATACCGGGCGCGATACGGTATATGCCGTCATTGAACCTATTGTGACCACGGTAAAAGGTCAGGATGTAAGTGCATATTCGGAGACGAAAGCCATCGCGGAGGGATCTGCACTTACAAACGCGATGTTCTGGAGCGATGGACGTGTCCCGCATTCCAATGCACATTATGTGATAAACCATGTCATTCTCACACCGGTCATAAATAATCTTGAATATGAGTTTCCGGGCAAGTCACTTCTTGTCTACGCCGGAAGGCTGTATGTGTATGGTTCCGGAGCTCGCTATTCGATACCGGATTTCCGGTTGTCGCAACAGCTCTGTCAGTGGAGAAGCGGTGGGGTTACGATATGCGGAGGAAAGATGCATGTTTGCGGTACGGAGACAGGTATGTGTGCGACTGGAAACAGGACGCTCACGGTGGAGTCGGAAATCTTAGGTGTGGGTGACTTGACCCTTGCAGGTTTGGGTAATGGTAATACGTCTGATGGGCGTGGCTATTTCAATCTGAAGGGATTCAATACCAACTGGTATGGCGGCATTTCCGTTGTTGCGCCTAACAACTCGGATGTCGATGACTGGAGCAAGGATTATCTCACAATCAACCTTTATGACGGGCGCAATCTCGGCGGCGCGCTTCGGGAATTCGACTATGACGCGCTCACTCTTGGGCGTTACTGCATGCTTCAAGCGCGCACCAACGCCACGCTTGACGCTTCCGTAAATCGCGGCATCTTTCTCGGGCATGAAAGGGGTGCGAGAATCGCCGTCGATGAAGGCTATACTCTTGACTGCAACTGGCCGATTACATTCAATGGACCGCTTTATAAGGTGTCTGCGGGAACGCTCGCCCTTGGCGGCGGCGTGAAGTTCTATGATGGGACGGCTGTGTCCGACACGCTCCCCGAAGATCCTTCAAAGCGTCTTCTGGTTGTGACGAACGGCACACTGAAGGCGCTTGCGCACGATTGCGTGAACGGACTTACCGTTGCGCTCGCAAACGATGAGGGGGCGAACACCTCGCTTGCGCTTGACTTTGCTGAAGAAGACGGCGATTTGAAGAGATACGGCTTTTATAACGTCAAGACCGACACGCCTTTCGAGGCCGAAAAGCCAATCAACATCCAGCTTAACGGCGTTGATGGCGACAAGTTGAGGGAATGGAAAGAGTTCAAGCAGGGTCTTGTCACGGTCAAGACGTCTGCGGCGGATACGCTGAAGATGGACGACTTGATCAGCTTCAAGAAGTCATCGGCATCTGGGAACCCTGTTATGCGCCTGGTGCGCGAAGATAATCCTGAAGGCGTCACCACATATTCGGCGTATTACAAATTTGTCGGTACGCAGATCATTTTGCGTTAAGATGCGCGACCATGGAGATACTTGCGAAACCTGCAATACCGGGGGAACGGGCATCCAGCCCGTTCAAGACGGACAAAGAAAGGCACAATAGACAGATGAAGACAGGAAAGACATTCTTCGGGCGGATGGCATTTGCCGTTGCGGCGGCACTCTGTTCGTTCGGTGTGATGGGTGCGGACAAGGTCGTGAACGCCTCGTCGTTCGGCTGGAACGCAGAGGACTCCACAGCCGCTTTGCAGGCGGCGTTTGATTCCGGCGCGAGCAAGGTCATTATCGACCGTCAGGCGGGGGACTGGATTTCGAGGCCGCTTTTCATCACCAACTCCAATATCGAGGTCGTGCTTGCCGATGGCGTGACGCTGATGGCGAAGCGCGGTGAGTTCTACGGGAGGAACGACTGCCTTATACGCATAACCGGAAAGGCAAAGAACGTCGTGCTGCGTGGCGTGGGCAAGGCGACAATCAAAATGAACAAGGCGGATTACCACGACCCGAAGCAGAAATATGCGCACAGCGAATGGCGCCATGCGGTGTCCATTCTCTCCGCGCAGAACGTCACGGTCAGGGATCTGACGATCCTCTCCTCCGGTGGTGACGGCATATATGTGAACGGAGCGAAGAACGTCACGCTCGAGAACCTTGTCATCCGCGACCATCACCGTCAGGGGATGAGCCCGATCAGCGTGGAGGGCATGACTGTGCGCCGCTGCTGCTTCAACGAGACGTTCGGTACGCCGCCGAACTGTGGAATCGACATGGAGCCGAACAGGGAGAGCAACAAGTTCGTCAACGTCCTGTACGAGGACTGCGAATTCAACGGCAACAAAGCGCACGGCATCGACCTTTATTTTGGCCATTTCACTGCCAAAACGCATCCGGTATCCATTACATTCCGCCGCTGCAAGGCTTACGGCAACAAAGGTTCCGGTGCATCGTTCATGACCGGCAATCCGGTTCGCATTGAGAAGTACGGCCAGGTCAAGGGTTTTGTGAAATTCGAGAACTGCGAGTTCGCAGGGAATGGCAGCGTTCCTCTGAAGATAACCAACCATTCCACCAACAGCATGGACATCAGCTTTGCCAACTGCGTCTTTGACGCAAGAGGTTCAAGATCCGAAAGCGCCATTCTGTTCAACAACAACCGCTATCCAGGGGACTTCGGCGGCCTTACGTTCGAACGCTGCACCGTGAAACTTGACGAAGGCAGGAAGGTCTGCGCGTTCGAGGCTCCGCGCGGATACGGAATCGGCGGAAGGCTTTCGGGTGAGCTGGCGGTCGAGCGTGGGGAGGGGCGTGAGACGTACAGACTCGATGCATTTGCGGCAAAGCACAGGCCGAGGCCGGAGCTTATCTCCACATTCAAGTCTACGACGGTGGATTATCTGAAGCTTAAACCCATGTCCGGTGAATTCCCTGCAAAGGGGAAATTCACGCCGTCCGTGCGTCGACCGTTCGTGTATGTCGTGGCGGTTCCGGACGCCGGCGAGTACAAGGTGCATTTCAAGTCCAGGAAGCTTCGCGTCAACGGCACGGGACCTGTCGCGGCCGTGGTGCAGATGCTGGACAGGGCCGGTACGGACCTCGGCATGATTGACGTCCCGGTCGGCGATTTCGAATACGTCATCAAGTCGAACGGCGCCAACGTGTACAGGTTTGAGGTCTCGCCGCGCAACACCGCGGTGATCAAAATGGCGTGCGACGGCGCCGCCGGAGCGCTGCAGGCCGATGCTCCTGTGGACCTGTTCCAGGCGAAGAACAGATCCTTCTACTTCTGCGTGCCTGCGGAGTCCGAGCTGGTGTCGGTTAACATCTCTCCGATCGAACCTGTCCAGGCCAAGCTGTTCGACGCCTCCGGGAAAGAGGTTGCGGACATGCCGTACCAGTCGGCGATAATGAACTTCAACGTGAAGCGCGGCAAGACGGCTTCCGATGAAGTGTGGCATCTTCGGTTCGTGAAGATCCTGGACGACATGCGCTTCCGGATCGGCGTCGGAGGCATTCCGCTTGTCTCTACGGATCCTAATGCCGTGATTACAGCAAAATAATCGTGGTCGGTTGACGCCATCTGCAATGGGAATCTGTGGGAATCTGTGGGGACGGGCCCTGCGGGGATTCTGTGGGGACAGGCCCTTGCGGGTTGGAGATTTAGGTCAGATCTTGGCGAGAATGTCTGGTACGTTGAAGAAACAAGGGACAGACCTTTGCGGAGTGGAAATTCCGGTGGGATTCAGGTTGATTTTTGAAAGGTGAATTGAGTAAAGGATGAAGGGTAAAGAGATGGGAGATGAGTAATGAGGAATTCGTGGACATACAAAAGACCGTAGACAATGAATGAGGTTCTTTAGGATGCAAGTAGGTGCCTAAAAAACATATTTGTACAATCTGTGATGGTTTCTTGAATTGTTTGCCCAGAACCGGTTGGCGGCGAGCTTTGGGAATTGGACACGGAAGTATGGTATAATTTGCGGCGATGAAACCGATAGCGACAGATACTGCGGATTTTCCTTCTTTGAGAAAAGACGGATGCATATATGTGGATAAGACGATGTATTTGCATCGCCTTATATCCACTAGAGGTTCTAAATTGGTTTTCGTTTCGCGTCCTCGCCGTTTTGGAAAGTCGCTCACGATTTCCGCGCTTAAGGCCATTTTTCAGGGAAGGCGTGAGCTTTTTGAAGGGCTTAAAATCAACGAAACGGACTGGGAGTGGGAGAAGTATCCTATAATCCATTTTGAGTTCAATGATGTTGCAACAGATAACTTTAAGGAGTTTGAGCAGGATTTTGCCGCACATGTTGAGAAACGTCTTTCTGATGCTGGGTATGTATATGATCCATCAAAGACAGTGCAGTACAATTTTGGCGAGGCGATTGCGCAACTTTCCTCTGCTAACGGCGGTAAGGGTGTAGTCATTCTCATCGACGAATATGATGCGCCGGTTGGACATGCTCTCGACAATATAGAAGTTGCCGAGACTGTGCGCGCGCGCCTTTCCGCGCTCTATTCACAGATGAAGAACCGCACGGGAGACATTCGTTTCTTGTTCATGACTGGAGTATCCAAGTTTACGAAACTTTCCGTATTTTCCGCGCTCAATAATATCGTTGATATTTCGCAAGACAGCGATTACGCCACGATGTTCGGTTATACGGAAGAGGAGCTTGCCGAATACTTTGATGAGCATCTTCGCGATCATGCCGAAAAGATGGGTAGACCTTACGAGGATTATCGCGCTCAGCTGAAAAAGTGGTACAATGGTTTCCGCTTTGCGAAAAGTGTTGCGACAACGGTTTACAATCCCATTTCAGTTGCTTATACGCTCTTTCGAAAGGAGCCTTGGTTTTCCGCCACATGGGCAACGACAGGTCGTCCTTCGATGCTGATGAATTACTTGAAGCGCGAGGATGTTCTTAGGGTCGATCCGGAAGCGATAAGAGGAGTTTCTGATAACGAGTTTGATGTGGCGGAATTAAGAAATCTCAAGCCGATTGCAATGCTGTTTCAGGCCGGGTATTTGACCGTGAAAGATTACAATCCCATCACGGAATCGTATACGCTCGGGGTCCCTGATGAAGAAGTTCGCCGCGATCTTTGCACTTTGATGACCGGTGTAGCTGCGAAAGAGACGGTCGCATGGGCTAGTTCGCTCGGCAAGAAACTTCTTACGGGTTGCTGGGACTGCTTTTTTGATGGACTTAAATCGCTTTATGCGGCAATGGCGTACGGTCCGACCGAGAAGCGCATCCATGAAAATTCCTACGGCCGTTGTCTTTCCTTTCTCCTCGCGAGTCAGGGCTTTGAATTTACGATGGAGGCTGTCAGCTCCAGCGGTCGCGCGGACATAATAGCAAAGCATCCGGCAATGGTCTGCATTTTCGAGTTGAAAGTCGATGAGCCCGTGGATGCGGCATTTAAGCAAATCCGCGAGAAGGGGTATGCAGAGCCTTATCGCGCGGATGATCGCCCCATCTGGTTTATAGGGCTTTCGTTCAATTCCAAAACGCGCGAGCTTGTTGATTTTGGTGTAGAGAAGTTTTAAGTCTAAAAAGAAAGTAAAAACCAATTAGCCCTATGTTTCTCAAAAACCTTGGGCGGATGTGAAGATTTAGTTGGAGTTCCGAGCTTACAAAGCAAGGAAACGAAACATGAATGTTAAAGTGAACTGGGAAATGAGGGGGTCTGTCCCTCGATTTTCCTGACCCTCGGCGAGGTACGTACTGACCTTCGAGTGAGTACGTACTGACCCTTTGCGTTGCCCATACAGACCCTTTCAGTTAGGCATACAGAGAAAGTGCTTAGAGAGTACAGGAAAAGTGCTTAGGGAGTACAGGAGAAGTGCTTAGAGAGTACAGGAGAATTTGCTTACCAGAGGTGCTTGCAAAACCTCGAGCATGGGAGGGGCAGCGAGGACGTTGCCCCTCTCTGGTTTTGCAAGTGCCTTTATAAGAGGCGGCGGATAAATGAGAATATGGTTTGGACTGATTCTCAAGATTATGATGCGGACGAAATCTTATATACTGCTAGAACTGTGCTATTTGACAAAACCAATCGGCTAATGCGCGAAATTACAACTCTTTTCGAGGTCTATCCCCGGTTGTTCTACCCGGTTGTTCCCTGGTTGTTCTTCCCAAAGGGTGTCTCCCTTGATTCTCCAAACGCCTTGTCATTCCCTCTGCGGCTCATTATTCGCAGTAAACATCAATTTTGCGGCGCATTATGAGCCGCAGATGTGGTATAATTCAAGGACTTTGAGCCGCAAGGAGGTTTTATGTATGTGATTGATGAAATTCTTGAGTATCTTCAGTATCATCCGATGTCAAGTCGTCAGGATGTCGAGGAAAACATTTTAGAGAAGGTCAGTACAGCAACTGTCAAGCGGCAAATTGCGAAGGGCATCGAGGATGGACTCATCGTTTCACACGGCAATAATCGTTCAACTGTGTATTCGATTACGCCTAAGGCGCATCTTCTTCGAACGGTCAACCTTGACTCGTACTATGCAAAGGGCATAGACGAGCGCGATGTCCAGGCCGGCTATAATTTTGACTTGATTCGCAATGAACTGCCGAGGATCGACATGTTCTCTGCCGACGAAAAGGCACGGCTTGTTGAATGTCAGAATGTGTTTACGGAGCACATGAAGGAGATTGTGCCGGGAACAGGCGCGTACAGTCGCGAGCTTGAGCGGCTTGGAATCGACTTGAGCTGGAAATCTGCGCAGATCGAGGGAAACACCTATACGTTGATTGAGACGGAAACGCTGCTCAAGGATCTCAAGGAGGCCAAGGGACGGACGCATGAAGAAGCGCAAATGCTTTTGAACCATAAATCGGCACTGAAGGCCATTATCGCGAATCCTCAGTATTTCGCTCAGCTTTCGCTTGCCCGAATTGAGGACATCCATTCGGCTCTTGTCGAGAACATGGGCGTGGAGCCCTCGCTGCGCTACCGACGCGTAAGGATTACCGGCACGAAGTATCAGCCGCTCGATGTGGAGTCGCAGATACGAGAGGCTGTTGACGACATGTGCGCGTTGGTCAACGGCAAGGACGATCCGTATGAAAAGGCACTACTGGCACTGCTTCTCATTTCCTACATTCAGCCGTTCGAGGATGGAAACAAGCGCACAAGCCGCCTTGTGTCGAATGCGTTGCTACTTGCATATGGGCATTGTCCGCTGACGTTTCGTTCGGTTGATGCGAACGATTACCGTGCTGCCTTGGTGCTGTTCTATGAGCAGAACAACATCTCGGCATTCAAGCGTATTTTCATCGAGCAGGCGGAATTTGCCGTTCACGAGTATTTCTAATCGTCATTTCCTTGAAGATTGTCCGTGAACGTCTCTATAACGCCGCTTTGCGCGGATTGCTGTTGCGGCGGTGCGGATGCGTGATGCCATTGCCGTTGAGATGGATTCTGCTGAAAACAGGAACAGCTCCCAAAATCGGTAAACATAATCCAATAATCAAACTCTTTTCGGGCCTAACCACAAATATTTACAGTCGCTGACCCCTGTATTTCCAGCGACACTTGCAAAACCCTGCAAATTCGGGAGGGGCAGCGTCCCCGATGCCCGCGATTCGCCCCTCCCTGAGTTTGCAAGTGCCTCCATAATACATGAGAATTGAATACGAAACGAGGGGATTGATTAGATTCCGGGAAATGAGAATTCATTTCGGAATGATTCTCTCGATTCTGAGGACACGGCGGATTAATGAGAATATGGTTTGGACTGATTCTCAAGATTACGGAGCGGACGAAATCTTATATACTATCGGAACCGTGTTATTTAACATAAACAACCGGTTAATGCACGAAATTACAATTCTTTTCGAGGTCTATCCCCGGTTGTTCCATGTCAGGACTGTTGGCGTCCTAAAACGACTGTTCATGATACAGGAACGTATCTGTATCCTATGCCATGTACGGCCGCGATGCATGAGGCGTCTGCACCGAGTTTCTTGCGGAGGAGCGCGAGTCGCTGATCAAGCGTTCGCGTCGTGCCGTAGTAGGACACGCCCCAGAAACGGTCGAGCAGGTCGTCGCGCGTGAATACCTTGCCGGGATTTTCCGCGAAGAGCCTCAGGAAACCAAGCTCGCGCGGAAGAATCCTTTGGGATCTTCCGTCGGATGCGGTAATTGTAAGCGTGGAGGCATCTACCGTCGAAGAGCCAAATGCGAATACATCGGCTCCAGTTGGAGCCGCAAGTAGCGCGCGGCGCAGAAGGGCGGCGATGCGTGCGATAAGTTCGACGATGGAGAACGGCTTGGTCAAGTAGTCGTCTGCCCCCACCGAAAGCCCCTCGACCTTCTGGCTGTCCAGCCCGCGGGCCGTCAGCATGAGGATTGGCAGGTGGGCATCCGTACGGCGGATCGTCCGGCAGACGGTGATCCCGTCTGTATTCGGCATCATGATGTCCAAGACCAGCATGTCGGGCCGTTGCTCGGCGATGGCCGCGAGGGCGGCTGCGCCGTCGACGACGTGGCGTACGCGGTAGCGTTCGGACTTCAGCGCCGTGCAGATTCCTTTCGCGAGGAGGGCATTGTCTTCCGCGATGAGGATGTCACGCATGCTCGGACTCCTTCCACGGCTGGTCAAGGACACCGAACAGCGCCTTGTCGAGGACGATTTCCACGAGTCGACGGCTCTCGCCCGCCACTGCGTCCAATGCCTCGTCGCGTTCGCTCTCCGTCTCATAACGCCGCTCTTTCACGATTTCGGCGTAGAGCTGGATGTTGGCAAGCGGTGTGCGAAGTTTGTGCGCCGCCTGCGTGACGAGTTCTGTCTTGTGTCGCGATTCTCTCCGGGCGTTCCGCGCGAAGAGGAGCAGTCCCGTGCCGCCGCCTACAAGCGACAGGACGAGCAACGCCACCAGGCACCCGCCGATGAGCCAGACGGGGCGCGTGTCGGCGACGTACGGCTTCTCGGGCGGAAGGCGATTCGCCACCTCCTGCATGCGCAGCTCGAATCCCACGACTCGGCCCGCCCCTCTCCGCCGCCAGTACAGCAATTCGCCGTGCGGACCATGGTCGGTGGCCTTCCAGCCTTCGTCCGGCGCGTTTCGCGCGAGCCAGGGCTGGCGCATCGTGAGGAATCCCGAGAAGCGGTTGAGAAAATCAAGTTCGGCGCGCGTGGCCGTTTCGCGCCGGGGGCGTACCAAGCCGTCCTGGCTCGTCCATTCAAAGGTGTTCCGAACGAGCCGGTCGTCGGAGGGGGACGGCTCGGCAGCAAGACGGCGGGCGGTTTCGAGCAGCTCCTTCTGCGCGCGCGCCACGAGACGCGTCCCCGCCTGTGCGGCATGCGCCTGTTTGTCTTGGTGCAGGCGGAGTACCTCGCGCCGCACAAGGTGCAAACCGCCAAGCGCCACCAGCACGGCCGGCAGGGCGATCATGAGCAGATAGACGAGGACGATTTTTCGCATGGGAGAAGTATATCATTTTTCGCCGGACGTGAGTTAGCGGAATGTGAAAAGCGTGCCGGTGCGGATGGCGACAAGGCGGAAGCCGACGGTCGCGAAGCCAGACACCGCTCCCGTTGCGCTGACGGAAGTGACGTCCGAAAGTTTGTCTTGCTCGCCCGTGTGCGTGCTCTTCTCGTGGTAGTAGGTCACAAGCTGATCGGGGTCTTCGGACAGGAGTTTCGTCGCGATCACGGCGTTGTAGTTTCCTACTTTTGCGCCTGTGGCGGCATTCTCCCATTCGGCCTCGGTCGGCGGTCGGAACCGCCAACCTGGCATCAGCGCGCTCTTCTATTCACAGAATGCCAGCACGTCGCTGTAGGAGACTGCCAGCACGGAGTGCCGTTCACGTCCTTGCGGACAGGCCCTGCCACCCCAGTAGCCCGGCGTCTTGTGGCCCGTCGCCGTTGTGAACTCGGCGTACTCGGCGTTGGTGACCGGATGGCGGCAGAGGCGATAGGGCGCCATGATGGGCGACGCCTCTCCCGCGTCGCTCGAATGCGGGTTAGCGACTTCGCGAACGCGAACGAGGGGTTCGCTGGAATCTGTACGAACTCGTCGGCGATGCCGGCCGCGCC
>JAGBFY010000557.1 GCA_017936245.1 Kiritimatiellia bacterium | reverse complement strand
GTTCGTTCTTCTCGCCAAGCCAAGAATTTGGAAGAATTAAAAAAAGCAATGGAAAATTTTTCCGGCTGTTCTTTAAAGGCAACCGCCAAGAACACCGTTTTCGGAGATGGCGATTCCTCGTCGATGAGGTTTTCGCTTGTCCGCGGCTGGATTGCGGACGACAGTTCAGAAACGCTGAAAGAAGCCGCCCGCAAAAATGGATGGGGACTCGTGCTTCGTGATCCCGATGCGGATGAGATTCCGCCCACGCTGATCCGTCCGCCGAAACTGTTCCGTCCGGTTAAGGCTCTTTTTGAGGGGCTTGGCATTGCGCCCGCCTATTCCGAGGCCGATGTATCCGTGCCTTTCATGTGCTACTTCTCGCTCTTCTTCGCAATGCTGGTTGGCGATGGCGCGTACGGTGCCATATTCCTTGCTGCGACTCTGTACGGATGGAGGAAGACGTCCGGCGGCAACCGTTCGCCGCTCGTCAGGAGCTGGCTTGTCCTGATGACGGTGTTTTCGTCAGCGACGGTTCTCTGGGGGCTTCTCAGCAATACTTGGTTTGGCGCTCAGATTCCATGGTGCGCAGATTGGCCCACGGTGAAATGGCTTGCGGATCCGAGTTATTCAAATATGATGCTCCTCTGCTTCACGATCGGTGCGTCGCATCTGATTCTTGCCCGTCTTTGGAACGGAATCTGCCGGATCAACGATTCGACATGCGTTGCTGAGTTCGGCTGGGCGGGAATACTGCTTTTCATGTATTTCGTGACCAATTCGATCGTAGGTATATTTTCAGGGATTCCGTCTGTGCTGTACTGGGTGTTTGGCGTGTCGCTTGCGATGGTGTTCGGTTTCTCCGTGAAGCCCTCCGAACTCAAGACGCGCGGAGCGGAGCTTGGTATGCTTCCGCTGAATATCATGAGCGCACTTGGCGATATCATCAGTTATGTGCGCCTCTTTGCCGTCGGTCTTGCCTCTGTCAAGGTTGCCGAGAACTTCAATGCGATGGCGACAGGACTTCTCGATGGTGCTGAAGCGGTATGGGCCAAGGTGCTTATGGCTGTAGCCATGGTGGCCATTCTCGTTTTGGGTCATGCACTCAACCTTGTGATGGCCGGTCTTTCGATCCTTGTTCATGCGGTTCGCTTGAACACGCTCGAGTTCTCCAACCACAAGGGCGTTAGCTGGGCGGGCTATTCGTTCAATCCGTTCAAAAAAAGCGCAAAGGCATAGGCTTTCAATCTTAAACCAATAAAGAAAAGGAACAGAAAATGGATACATACATGATTGTCGCGGGCGCGATCGCCTGCTTGGGGTTGAGCGCGGCCGGTTCCGCGTTCGGTACGGGTTTTGCAGCCTCGGCAGCAGTCGGAGCGTGGAAGAAGTGCTACGCGGCGAACAAGCCGGCTCCGTTCCTTCTCCTCTCGTTTGTCGGCGCTCCCATCACGCAGACTCTCTATGGGATGATTCTCATGTTCATCATGCTCGGCAAGGTTGGCAACGTATCCGCCGGCGCCGGACTTCCTGTGCTGCTTGCCGGCATTTTCGCAGGGCTTGCGATCGGACTTTCCGCGCTCTTCCAGGGACGTGCCGGAGCGGCGGCGTGCGATGCTCAGGCTGAGACAAACCAGGGCTTCACGAACTACCTTGCGGCTCTCGGTATTGTGGAGACTGTCGCGATTTTCGCAATGGTGTTCGCGCTCATTGCGCTCGGAAAGATCGCCTAAGCTTTCCATGCTAGAATGGCGGCATTGATTTCAAATTGACAATGGTTTGGCTGATATGGAAAGAGAACAGATAGAAAGCAAGTTGAAGGAGATTGTGGTCACTTCGCTCGATCTCGAGGACATCACCGTCGCGGACATTGAGACTGATGTGCCGTTGTTTGGCGAAGGTCTTGGTCTGGATTCGATCGACGCTCTTGAGCTCGGCATGGCGGTAAAGAAGGAGTTCGGCATAACGTTCTCCTCAAATCCTGCCGACAACAAGAAAATATTCCACTCTGTGAAGTCGCTAGCGGACTACATCGAAAGCCAGGGCAAGTAAAGGCGGCAAAATCCGCAAGTTCAATGTTCTGTGCAATAGTAGCTTTGCTGTTCGGGCTTTCGCTCCTTCCGGGACGAAAGCCTTTGTGTCTTCGTTTTGCGGAGCGGATATCGGATGGCATACTGCCTGATGGTGCAGTTGCATACTGCAAGCGTCTTACTTGGGTGTGGCTTTTCATCCTTTTGTCCTGCTCTGCGGTGTCGCTGCTGATTGCAAGGAGTTTTGGCGGTATGGGGTTTGTCGCCGCTTCCGTTATGTCCGGTGCTGTGGTGGCGCTTACGTTTTTTGTCGAAGGTACAGTTCGCAGACGGCGGTTTTCGGTAGTGTTCCATACTAGCGGAAGCACTTCCAAGCCAAAGGAGATCGTGAAAACCTTCGAGTCGCTTGCCAAGGAGGTGGCTTTTCACAGGAAAAGGCTTGGCATTGCGCCTGATGCGGTGTTTCTTGCTACGATTGAGCCTCATCACATGTATGGGACGCTTTGGAGGGAACTGCTTCCCTCTGCGGCGGGATGCAAGGTCGATCCTGATGTGATCCTTGCCCCTGAACAGCTGCTGGAAAAGATGCGGGGTGCTCAAAAGGTGTTTTTTGTCACTACGCCTACGTTCCTTAAACGTTTCTGCGCCTACGCCGGGCAGTATGACGTGCCGCAGAACTGTATCGAGATAGTCACTTCTGGAGCCTTGCTTGACGCAGAGACGAGCGCGGCGGCGAAACGTGTGTTCGGCATTGCGCCGCAGGAGATATTCGGATCTACGGAAACAGGTGGTGTCGCCTGGCGTAGGCAGGGTTATGGTACTGATGAGGTTTATGATTGGACGGTTTTCGATCCGGTCAAGGTGAATGTCAGTGCAGATGGCCGGTTGACGGTGAAGAGCCCGTTTTCGTTCCGCAGAAATTTTGTGATGGGCGATGGTGTCGAGCTCTCACCGGACAGCCGTCGCTTCAAGCTGATGGGAAGGATGGATCGGATTGTCAAGATTGCGGAACAGCGTGTCTCCTTGCCGGAGATGGAGGAACGGATAAAGACTCTGGATGGTATAGAGGATGTTGCGCTTGTAGCCCTTGATGGTGCTAAAGGGGCGTATCTTGGGGCTGTTGTCGTCACAGCGGATTCCAGGTTCAGGACTCACGATGCGCAGTCGGTTCTTGAAATGCGCAAGCGGTTGATCCCGATATTCCCGAAGGGTGCGGTTCCCCGGCGCTACCGTTTTGTTTCAGAGCTTCCCCGCAATCCGCAGGGTAAGGTTCTTTCAGCGGAACTGAAGATGCTTTTGGCATAGTAATTGCAGAGTTCATTTTCAGTTTCATTGCTTGTTTCCTTTCTTGGTTTGGTGTTGTTGGTTGAGGTGGTGGGTGCTTCGCGCTTTGCCTTCTGCTTGTGGGTGGGACGTGTGAGGCGCGTGCGACGAGTGGGACATTTGATTTTCAAGAAGAAGATGCATGAGAGTTTCGCGCAAGGAAGATGCCTTGGTTATCTCATGAGGAATTCTATGGGCAAAGCTCCATGCCGCGCCTTGTGCCCTGCAAAGAGCGAAGCTCTCAAAGCAAATTTCAGGAAACCATCGTCCCACGCGTCCCACCTCGGTATTTGCAAGTCGCGAAGCTCTGCGAAATGGGGTTGTGCGCTCCGTGCCGTGGAGCTCTCGCGTGTGCGTACGCATACGTGTGCGC
>JAGBFY010000556.1 GCA_017936245.1 Kiritimatiellia bacterium | reverse complement strand
CAGATCAAGAGGGATCGTGATGCCAAAGAAGCTCAGCAGCAACAGGAAGAGCAGGAGGCCTCGGACGATGCAAATAACGTTGAGTAAATTTCGTGAATCTTTGTTGAATTCAGGTTCCTATGTCTCCAGTCCGGAGACGTTGGCTCCTGTTCCTCGCAAGCCAGGGCGCTGGACGACTTTCAGCTTCTCGTGGAGTGTGTTTTTTGTGTTTCCGTATTGCGCAGTACGGGAGTTTTTCCGTTCGCTTACCACAGAGCTTTGGGCGAAGTGCTGTTTCAAGACTGTCCAGAAGGCTGAGAAGTTCGGAGTGAAAGTCACGGCGGACGGATGGGAGAACCGCAACGGATACAAGGGGCCTGTCGTGTATCTCTGCAACCATATGTCCACGCTTGAGACGATCATGCTTCCTCCGGTTCTTCTGACCTATGGTCCGTTCAACGTGTTCGTGAAGGCATCGCTCTCTAGACTTCCCGCGCTCAAGCGCGCCGCCGCGCACATGGGGCTCATTCCGCTCGGACGCAAGTCGCCCAGAGAAGATCTGATGCAGGTGTTCAATGAAGGCGTTGCCCGTATCAAGGAAGGCAATTCCGTTCTCATATTTCCGCAGGGATCGCGCGAGAAGGTGTTTTCGCGCAAGCTTTATTCGTCCATTGGCGCGAAGCTTGCGGAGAAGGCCGGTGTTCCTGTGATTCCCATTGCGGTCAAGACCGACTGCGAACCGACCCGTCCGGACGGAAAGGGCTGGCTCAAGGATTTTGGCACTGTCGATACTTCAAAGGACATCCGCCTCCGTTGTGGTCCTCCAATCACCGGGACTGCGAAGGAGATGCACCAGAAGGTGTTCGACTGGATCAAGGCTCAGCTGGAGGAATGGAACCTCCCGACAGAGGGATGATGAGCAGATATCTCATTTGGCTTAACTGGACGGAGCCGCCGTTTCGTCTCAATGCATCCGACCTGAATGAGTTCAGGTCCCTGGTGAGAGGCGAGGTTGTTGCGGTACGGTCGGAACGTGCGTTTCTGAAAGAGCTTCCGTCCGCCACCCATGCGATCTGCTGGGAGTTCAGGAAGGAATGGTTCGCCAAGGCTCCACGACTCCGTGTTCTCGCAACACCTGGCGCAGGCCGTGAACTTCTTCCGACAGACGGTGAATTGCCCGATGGCGTACGCAAAGTGCATGGTGAGTTTCATGGCGCGATAATGAGTGAGACCGTCATTGCGTATATGCTTGCGTGGTGTCGTGGACTATTCACCGCCTATGATTGGCAGAAGAAGGGTGGTTCGGACAATCTTTGGCGACGGGCAGATTTCGGAAACTATTGCTATTCTCTTGCCGGAACAAAGGCGGTCATACTAGGCTACGGAAACATAGGCCGGACGACAGGGAAGAAGCTGAAGGCCCTTGGGGTTTCGGTAACAGGAATCCGCCGCCGGAACATAGCCGAACTCCCTGATGCGGTGTCGGATGCGGACTGGCTCATATGCGTTCTCCCATCAGATACTGGTACCGACAACATGGTGGATGGACGTATCCTTCGCAGAATGAAGAAAAATGCGGTCATCGTGAATGTCGGCCGGGGAAATGCCTTGGACGAAGCGGCTCTCGCCGATGCACTCAGGACGCGCCGGATAGCGGCGGCTTTTCTGGACGTGTTCAAGAAAGAGCCGCTTACGCAGGCGTCTCCGCTTGCCGCCAACATCCCCGGTCTCTTCCGATATCCACACGGTTCGGCGTTCTCACCCGAATATCTCAAGCTCTTTTTCCGCGAACTTGATGCGCATGGATTCCTGTCGGAGTGAGACATGAAGCTTGTGCTTGCCCCGATAGCCGGATTCACGAACGCCGCCTTCAGGTTGATGGCGACATATGGTGGCGCTGATCTCACATACACTGAGATGGTTTCGGCGGCGGGACTGGCGCATGGATCATCTCCCACACGCCATCTGATGGAGGTGCTGCCCGGTGAAGGACATGTTGCGTGTCAGCTTTTCGGTTCGAAGCCGGACGAACTTGCGTTCTCGGCGCGGGAGGTTTCGTCGCTCGGACGGTTTGTCGAGATAAATCTGAATGCAGGGTGTCCTGTGCCGCGCATCGTAAAGGAGGGCTCCGGGTCGGCGTTGGTGAAGAACCCTCAGCTTGTGCATGACCTCCTTGCGGCGATGGTGGCCGAGGCGAATGGTGTGCCGGTGACGCTCAAGACGCGTCCGGGGCCACGTCCGGACAAGGTGCTGATGCTGGAGCTTCTCGACGCCGCCGAGTCCGCAGGGGCGAAGGGCATTGCGATGCATGCAAGGTTCACATCTCAGAACCATGGCGGAGAGGTGCATCTCGATCTTCTGTCGGAACTTGTGCAGAAAACCAAGATCCCTGTGACTGGCAACGGAGGGGTCGTTGATTCCGAAACCCTACGAGCTATGGCCGATACTGGAGTTGCGGCTGTCATGATCGGACGCGGTGCGCTTTCCGATCCGTACATCTTCGCAAAGCTGAAAGGTGTTGAATTTGAAGCTTTGTCGCCGGAGCGTCTTTTTCGCGAGAATATCGAAGCACTCACAGCTCTTCATGGGCAGATAGCTGAACGTTTCCCCTCCGATAGGCTTCCAACACTTGATTTCTGGACGACTGGGGCTGTGCGTACTCATCTTTTCCGATATTTCGCAGGACGCCCCGGCGCAGGTGAATTTAGGCGAAGGCTGATGTCCATGCGCACGCTTGACGAGGTAATCGCGGCGATACCATCATCACGGTTAGGTTCAACAATATAATTACACTGCTTTGTGGATTAGCCACTAGCGGCTAACCGCCGGCGACTAACCACTAGCGACCTGCGACTCACTCCCCGAAGGAGACGTGGCGCGTGAGTTCGGTGCCGTCGGAGAGCGTGAGCTTCACGGTTGCACCGAGGCTGGAACCGGCTTCGCCGCACTTGTCGCGCATTCTCTCTATAGCTGCGCCGGACGGAAGCCCGTCTTCTGCGAGAGGTATTCGTACGCCTCGCGCTTGGACATCGCGCGGTCGTACTGCACGTGTCCGATGTAGTACGGCTGTCCGGAGGCGAGCCCTGCCCCCTT
>JAGBFY010000555.1 GCA_017936245.1 Kiritimatiellia bacterium | reverse complement strand
TATACGGGAACACCGGGATTCTTTTCGAGGATTCCCGGGATTCCGTTCACATGATCGAAATGGCCGTGCGTAAGAAGGATTGCACGCAGACGGAGGTTGCGCCCGGAAAGAAACGCAAGCAGGAGCTCCGAATCCTGTCCAGGATCAAGGACAAGCGCATCTTCGCCAACCCAAAGGATCACGCAGTTCGCCTCATATGCACCGACAGGGATTATCTTGTGTGAAACCATGTTTGCACCTCACGTGTAGAATGACATTGAAGTTTTCTTGTATTCTTTTGTCGAGATCAGCATCACCGAAGCTGCCGGTGGACGCTCAAGGGCGGCAAGACGTGTCTTGAGAATTTCAAATCGGACGTTCGCCTCCTCAACGGATTTGCAGTGGATCATCGCATAGAGATTGTAGGGGAACGCCGGAGCGGCCGGCCGCTCATAGCAGTGCGTCACCTCCCCGAACTCCGCAAGTACGCGTCCGGCCTCGCCTGTATCTCCTTCGATGCGGAAACAGCACATGCCGTTTGCGGAATAGCCAATCTTTCGATGGTTGAGCAGCAGCCCGATGCGTTTCAGCCTGCCCTGTCTGCGCCACATCTCCAAAGTGGCGAGAAGGTCCCATTCCTTCATCCCGACCTCTTCCGCGATCGCCGAATAATAGTCGGGACGTATCTCCGTATCTCCTTGAAGAGCTCGTATGATCCGTCTGCCCGTTTCGTCCGGAGGCGGCAGGCTGTCGGTCGTGGACTCTTCCTGAACACGCGCAGCCACACTGAACATCACGTCGATCTTGTAGCGCACGGTTGCGGGAAGCGCAAAGAACGGAATATCCACCTTCGCAAGCGAAGACTCGAACTCTTCAGCGGGAGCGCTCCACGTCCACCAGAGATTCGGACAGCCCGGAGCCTCGCGCAGATAGCAGTGCGTCACCTCCTGAAAACCAGCAATCCTCGAAGCCGCCTCATCCGGATTTGAAACCTTCGCACAGCACAACGCGGACGAATAGCCCAACCGACGGACATCAAACACGGCGCCGAATCTGCGGGCGGTCCCATCCGCAACAGAATTCTTAACAAACCCCATCAAGTCGGATTCACTGCATCCAATCTCGCGGGAAAGTTCCTCAAACGGTCGCCGGGCAAAAGGGATGCCCTTCTGGAGGGCGGCAAGCATGCTACTTCTGCACACCTTCGACTGCACCAGTGCCTTTCCCGTCTCCAGGAAACGGAAGAGCCAATGCATCATTGACGATCTGACGCGCAATGTCGTCGGCGATCCGGAACGATGCGTTCCTCTGGCCGGTCAGGAGATCGTCATTGGTAAGGAATGTGGTCTCACCCTTGATGCCTTTGCGTTCAAAAAGCACCTTGCCGTTCTTCTTGTCGACGAACGTGACATCCGCGACAATCACATAGCGGTACTCTGATGCGCGCATGCCCTGTCCGCGGTCATATGCGACGCCCTCACGATGCATGGAACGCAGCACGCCCTGCACCTCTATTGCGGCATCCTCGGGACGGACGATCTTGAACGAACCCTCGCGCTGGAATTCACGCAACGTGTACTGCGTAACGATCGGACCGATCTCCGAAACCGTTGTCATGTTCTCGAACACAGGCACCGACACCTTGCGGTATTCCTTTGGAACCGATGTGCCCCATGTATATCCGGCGCATCCGGAAAGCAACGTCACCGCAAGCAGCGCACCGGTATAAAGCATCGATCTCATTTTGAAGACTCCTCATTGTTTCCGTTCTTCAGCTCCGCTACGCGGGCGCGGGCTTCGTCCGCATGACTGGAATCAGGGTGTTCTGCGATGAACCTCTCGTACGCGGATATCGTGGCGTGACGAGTACGCATGCGCGTATCGTAGAACTTCGCCCGCGTCCATGCGTCCTCGGCAAGATAGTCGCTCAGTTCCTTGAGCCATGTGCGCATCTCTTCAACATCAGGATGGCTCGGATCATTCTTGATCGCAAGCTTGAGATAGCTCTCAGTATCCTTGCATCGGGGAAGGTTGTATGCGAGACGACGCACCAACCACATGCGAGCCTTCGCTTCGCGATATAGGGCGATACGGGCGGCATCCGTTCCGGGATAGCGGCTGCGGAGCGAGGAATACACCTTGATCGACTCCTCGTAATCCGTATCCTGCTCACGGAGATCCGCAATCTTGAGCATCGCCTCGGGAACATAGGCCGCTCCCGGCGCACGGCGGACGATCCGCTCGTAACTCTGACGAAGTTCGCGATTGCCGGTGAAGCTCATGCCGAGAAACACACGCCTTGTATCGTAAAGGAGATTGACAAGCTTGTACTGCGCCTCTACGACATCGGCATACGGACACTCCCTTGGATAGAAATCGAGGAGATACGCATACTCCTCGTAGGCGTCGGCATACTCTCCCAGATTCGTCTCCAGCAGTTTGGCCATGCGGTACTGCGCTTCTGGGGCTTCAACAGAGGCAGGCCATTCACGCACAAGTGCATCATAGGCCTTCACGGCATCCTTGTATTCGCCTTCCTCCTCGAGTCCCTTTGCGACAGACATCTGCTCCAACGCAGTCGCCCCCTCCGGCGAGCCGACACCCAGCCATTCCTTGAGCCATCCATTCTCCTTTTTTTCCGGAACGGGCAGGGTGTCCAGGCCGTCAAAGCCTGGATACTGGTCGGTTGCCCACTGCGAATATCCGCCTGGACCGGAACCGGCGACACGCTGCGGCGCCGCATCGACCGAAAGCGCGGCAACCGACAAAATCGTGGCGGCAACAATCCTATTGAGGTTTCTGGCATTCATTAACGACATTACTCCTTAGGCATAGGATACACCTTGATGAACGACATATCCTTCAAACGGACGATCCATTCATCATAGGCCTTCTTGGCGGCGGCCTTCTGGACGTTCTCGGCAATCTTATCGTACGCCTCGGCAAAGGACATCTGCTTTGCCTTCGTCTCAGACTCTTTCTTTACGATGAAGCCCCATCCGTCAAGATCGATCATGTTAGAGACCCGTCCGACATCAAGCTTCGCAATGGCATTGGCAATCTCCGGACGGAACGCCTCCTCCGGATTCACATCTTTCCAGAGTCCTCCGTCCTTCGCATGCGAATCGGCGGAATACTTGATCGCCATATCTGAAAACTTCTCGCCTTTTGCCAACTCTTCGCCGATCTGAGCCCAGCGCGTCTCAAGGCTCGGAACGCCATCACCGTCCTTGCCGGGCTTGAGAAGTATCACGCGAACCGAGACCTTTGCCTCCTGACGATACCTGTCGGGATGATCTGCAAATTCCTTCTTCATCGCAGCGGGAGAAGCCGTAACGAACTGCTCAATCATCTGCTGACGCATTCCGCGAACGAGAATATCTTCCTTTACAGTGTTGCGGTATTCGGTCATGGGAACCTTAGAACGCGCCATCTCCTCATGAAGACGGTTCTTGTCCCCGCCGAACGAATGGTTCACGATTTCGCGAAGCTGGTTATCAATGACCCATTCCGGGATCTCAACCTTCTTTTCGGCGGCAGCCTTGAGGATAAGACGGCGCTCCACGAGATTGTCGAGCGCGGCACGATACAGAGCCTGCATCTCCGATTCGTCAGCGGCAATCATGCGCCCGCTGATTTCGGGATTGCGGCGGATCTCAGCCATCACGTCACCAACCGTGATCACAGCCGAATCAACGCGAGCAGCGATCCCATCCAACTTCGCCGCCAAAACCACCGCCGACAAACCAGCGGCAACTGCAACTATCAACTTCTTCATTCCGAAACCTTCTCGTAAACATTACCGTTGAACGTATACTCCTGACCGGTGCAGAGCCACGTAGTCAACGATATCAGCATCTCCTCATTTCCTCCACGAGGCATCATAAGCTTCGCGCAATGCCCGTCTGCGAACGCAACATGTGCGGAATAATCGTTGCCGACCTTATGATTGAAACCAATAGCCTCAGCGACTCCGTTGGCCGGTTTGTTGGCTTTAGCGACGCCATCGTTATCATTTTCATATTGCAAAACCATGTCGTTGGAAGGATCGGCAGATGTCATTACATCCGGCGTCTGCAGACCCTGCACGTGGATATACGGAATTTCAGCAAAAAGGAGGACCTTTTCCGCTGGCCGATTGCGCTTTGTGGGTGAAGAATTGTAAGAGAACGGCATCTGACCCGAACCATACCAGCGACGGTATCCGGAAACACCAGCAGATTCCTTGCCGCCGTATTCCCAGCCGAAATAACTGTTCATGGCATAGCTCCAGGCAGGAGTCGGATGTTTGCCACGCTTACAGTGTTTGACATGCGCAGGGCACACATACGCGTCCTTCTTTCCACCCATTGAGCGCCAGATCGTACCATTGGTTATCGCGTAATGCTGCTCTATGCCTTCGTCTGTATGATAACAGGAAACCATCTTGTCGCCCTCTGCGTGACCTATCCACCCCTGGGTCCAAAGAGTCTTTCTGTAATCATCGGAACTTGGATCGACATCCAGATATTTGTAAGGGCCGGCAGCAGGATAATAATCATCCTGTCCAGCCTCCGCAAGGACGGCGTTACATAGCGAACGCATATTGTTGAGGCAGCTTGTGGCAAGCGCGCTATCTGTGGAACCGGAGAACTGCGTAAGCATCACGCCGCCAAGAACGGCGATGATTCCGATTACGATGAGAAGCTCTACAAGCGAAAAGCCTTTTTTCTGTTTCATGAGTTTTAGTCGTTAGTGGTTAGCAATTAGTCGTTATTTATGGTAGG
>JAGBFY010000554.1 GCA_017936245.1 Kiritimatiellia bacterium | reverse complement strand
GACTGATTTTCACTTGCGGCAAAATGAAAATCGCCACTTCACCCCTATTTTATAAGGGTGCGGCGTTTTTTATGCCAGAAAAAATGGGGAACCTCCATCGAACCGAAATGCTAAATTGCCGCCTTCTGGAACATCGCTCCATCCAGCCAACAACTCCGCCTTTACCATCATCGACAATAGACCATCAGACAGTTTGACACGCCAACTTTCATCCTCTCTTCCACCAGTTAATGACATCAGCATAATTAACGGCCAGATTATCGAATGTCTTACCTGCATATACTACCACAGGCGATGACGAATTCTTTACCACTTCGCCAAATGCCTTCAATTTTGTTCCCATTCTATCGGAATATGTCGAAGCGCTCTTGATTTCAATCGGATGAAGGCCATCTGCATGTTCAACCAAAAGATCAACTTCTATTGTGCCAGATGAATTGCGATAAAACCATAAATCAGGATCTTCTCCATGATTCATGCATTGCTTCACAGCTTCCATTACAACCATATTCTCAAAGAGACCCCCAATGAGCGGATGAGTGAACAATTGCGATTTTTCACGAATGCCGAAAATTATACCACATACTATATTCCCGTGCAAATGGCAAAGTCAAGTTTGCCATTTGCACGAAACGATGAGTCACTTCGTGACACAACCCAAAATCCCACACCCAACGGTAGGGCGGCCGCCCCGCGACCGCAATCAAATCCACACCCAACGGTAGAGCGCGATGACCCTATCGCGCCGCGATTCGTTATTCGTCAGTATTAGGGTCAGAGATTGAATTCGACTGGCTCTGTGTAACCGTTATATACTTGATCGCCAATCGCTTGGATCATAGACAAATCTACGGACTTCAACTACCTTGCCGATAACACAGTAAAGAACAATATAATTGCCTACAGATATGCGATAGTATGGATGTTCACGATCTTTTTCAGACCTAACCGGTTCAAACGATTCTGGCGCAAAGAGCCGATTCGTTATCGCCGATTCCACGTCATCAACTAATTTCGCAGCTGCATCTGGATTTGCCAAGTCTATTGCAATGTACCTAACCGCCGCCGCAAGTTCTTCATCGAAAAGCGGCAGGTATTCAAGCGTGTACGCTTCGCCCAGCATTGGCAATCTCCCGTGCATGACCGAACACCTGAGAATGGGACAGCCGCTCCGTGTGAGAACGGCAGTATTCATCGGTTTCGTCCATTATAGCTTCTATACTGTGTTTAGCTACGGGGCGGCGTCGCAGACTGAATGGGATGCCTTGATACATTACCACTTCATTTATGAATACATTAATGGCACCCGAAAGCGTCATGCCTATGTCATTGAAGATCTCTTCAGCCTGCCGCTTTTTATCTGAATCAACTCGCGCTGTTATTGTTGTTGTCATACACACCACCTCTTTTGTGCTCTAAACGCACACAATTATATCATATTCTATATAAGCTGTGCACACAACCCAAGCATAAATGACAGCAAAAATGCCGCGCCCATTTAGAACGCGGCATTTCATTTTCTATTTGAATGCTATTTCAAGTTCAGAGCGATTCTAAAGCCTCGATCACCACAAGGATTAGTAAGATTACTCCCAGCACGCCCCCCATGCCAACATGCACCTAATCCATCTCGAACTTGTCCACCGCAGTTTTCTGCGCTCTTGCCCGATATATCTCCTATCGGATTGGAGCCTCGCATCGAACTTCTATGATCCTTACAGCGTTCCCAGACATTACCCTGCATATCATAAATCCCCCACGCATTCGGTTGCTTCAATCCAACTTCCTTTAATTTACCACCTGAATTCTTGTTATGCCAACACGTATTATCAATATCTTCATTCGTATTGCCTGTTGCGAATCTGCATGTGGTACCAGCTCGGCTTGCATATTCCCACTGCGCTACGGTAGGCAGATCAAACGATCCGATATTTGCCTTAGAAGAAAGTGTTTTTGCAAAACCTTCATCGCCACATATATCTGCGTATGATACCATTGAAACTGGAAGCTCATCCTCTTTTTGGTCCTTTACGGGATTTTTGCCCATAATCAACTCCCACTGTCTCTGCGTGGTTTCAAAAATGGCAACATAGTAGTCCTTTGATATTGAGTAGCGCTTCAAAGGATCACTACCGGCTTTTACCTTGCGAAGCACAAGCTTTGTCGTCTTATCAGCGCGTGACCACCCCTGTTTCGGAGCTTCAGACAGATAGGACACCGTGTACCTGTTTGCTTTAGAACCTTTAGAGATGTCAATCACACAATATTTCTTGGGATCTTTAATATCACCCTTTAAAGAATTCCCACGGCGTGAAACCACTTCACCTTTAACACCTGTATCAATGGACAGACGGACGCCAAATGCAGAACGATCCACAAAATACTCACGCGGAATTGATCCTGCAAACCACAGCACATTCTCAAATGCAAACCGTACGCGCAATCCTGAAGTAATGGAAAAGTTCTTTTGGATGATGTATAACCACTTGCGCAGCACCGACGCTGAGTTTGTTCATTGCAAACAATTTCGAGTGGGCAGCATCCACCATTGCCCAACTTTATAAAGCAAGGTGACAGGTCGAAATCCTTTTCAAGGAACTCAAGCAGACACTACAACTCCAAGACTTCTTTGGCGAAAACGAAAATGCCGTTAAGTGGCAAATATGTGCGGCATTATTAACACAAATGATTCTGCGTTACATCAAATTCAAGTCTCGTGCTGTTTGCAGTTATTCAAGATTTGTAGCCTTTATCCGTGCGGTGACATGGCTGAAAAAGGATTTGCTAGACACTCTCTATTCCTATGGGATAGCACCACCACCAGAAAACTGGAGAACAATGGAAAATACGCCATATTTCCCAGGGTTTGAGAAGTATTTTGCCAAGGCTATTGGATAGCAGAACGATGATTCTACAAGGGTTTGCCGAAATCCATCAACACAGAGGTTTTCAAAGCAAATTTTATTCGTAAAAAAAAAATTCCGCGCCATAAGCGCGGAAACAATCAGATATTAAGCCTTATCCTTTTGCTATTGGATAGCAATGAAGGAAAAGAATAGAAATCGTAACATTCCAATATCCCGAAATATCAATGAATACTTCATCGTCAGAATATCGAATTGCGTCAGACGCATCCCAACTCCAATTATCAATTCAAATTCATCTCATCGAATACCGCACTTCATCTGGCGTTCCAGCCTTCCACCGAAAGAGTCGCGTCCGGGGACAGATCCTCAATAGTGACGGAAGCTGATTCCCAAGGAAGAAGATTAAGGTAGTTATCGGAATAGAAAACTGGCACCACGAGCTTCTCACCCTTCATCGCCTTGATGCGTACAAAGAACGCCAGTTTGTCGCCCGTATTCGTAATCTTAACTCCGTTTGCCGTACGTTCGGTTTTGAGCGTAGTCTTAGGCAGATTGGCAAGTTCCTCGAATCCGCCTGCACACGGGCCGACCGCCTCCGTGTAACGCTCGTGCGAATATACCGAACTTGAGCGCCAATAGAAAGTGGAAGCGATTTCCTTCCCACCCTCGAAAAGACGCAATTTGATGAAATGCGGCTTTGCCAGCCGCGGATTATCCGCCGCCAACTTCTCAAACGGAATCGCAAACGCCGTCACGCAGCGTTCTGCCGGCACATCAACCGGCTGCTCGCGTTCCCAGATTTTCTTCGTGTTGAAATCATACACTTCAGCCTTTACCGAAAGGTACTTGTCGGCGACGATATCGCTCACGACCGCCACTCGATTTGAAGCATAGTCAAACTGGGCATGAAGCGGCTCAAGCGCATTGCGCTGTGCGAAGAACGCCGCCTCCTGGTTTAGATCGTAGTCCCACGAATGCGATCCGAGCTGCGGAATCGGCGTGTTGTTGTACCAGAACAGTATGCCTGTCGCGTGATTGCGCGCCATGTTCCAGCATTCCCAAAGCGCACGGTGTCCAAGCGCGTCGACTGCCTGCGACTTCCTCGCGTACTCTTTGAGCGACGATGACGGGCCGTACGCCTGAACAGCGAGATGATGGTATTTCGTCAACTGATTGAAACCGCCGCCCTCACGGTAGTTCCAGTTCTTCTCATTGCCGTTCATCGGCCAAAGCAGATCCTCCGGCATGAACGAAAGTATCTGCTCATAGCAGGGCATCGCACATGTGCCGTATTCCGGACTGAACCCGTATATCCGCCTTCCGCGAGACGACGCCGTGTCATGATAATAGCGCATCGGATTGACGGTGAAGTATGGCGAACCGTCGTGTATGCCTTCCCCTTCCGACTGATCCGTCCAGCTTTCGGTTCCCGTCAGCTCACGTATCAGTTTTTCCGTCCCCTCGATGGAGGTCGATTCGTTCGCTCCGCACCAGTGCACAACGGAAGGATGGTTGCGGATGCGCTTCACCTGCTGAGCGACATTGTCGAGATACAACGCGCGGTCTTCCGGCTGACACGTATCCGCCGTAAGGAAGAACTCCTGCCACACGAGAATTCCATATTCGTCGCAAAGCTCGTAAAAGCGGTCGCTCTCAACGATGCCGCCCGCCCACAGACGCAGCATGTTCACACCGGACTCTGCGGTAAGCCTGATTTCACGCTCCATGCGCTTATCGTCGGTACGCTGCATGGCTTCCGGAATCCAGTTCGTGCCACGGATGAACACCTTGCGCCGGTTCACATAGAACTGCCTTGCTCCGTCAGGACCGGACTGATCGCTCCGGCATTCGCGCACCGCAAAACGCGCCTTGCACTCCGCCGCTTGTCTGCGGGGCGGAACATGACCTTCCTTGTTGTGCTGCCACCATGCGTCATATCCCACCGCATTCACGGAAAACTTCACATTGTAGAAATAACGCTCACCCTTGTTGACCGGCCACCACAGTTTAGGATTCTTCAACACGCCGCGCAACTTGATGAAACGCCTCTCTCCGGTGCCAAGCTCAAACTCTTTCGTCACCTTTATGTCCGTACCTTCCACCACGGCGGTTATATCCCCTTCCACGTTGTAGTGCGGGAACTTGGCGGTGTTGCAGACCTCCACATCCATCTCCAATTCCGCCTCCGTCATGTCGGCGTTGAGTTTCGCGCGGACAAACGGATGGTCAAGCCGCACATCACCCGATGAGAAGAATGTGATAGGACGCCAAATGCCGGTATTACGGTCGCGTATTCCGTCATTGAACATGAAATCCCATCCGGCCGTCATCAGCATCGTGACATTCTTTCCGATGAAGCCGTCTCCACCGTTGCGCCATTCACCGGGGGCTCCCCACGGTTTACTGCCGGGACCGCCGGAAAAATCTAAAGGACTAACCTTTACGACAAGATCGTTAGTCTCCCCCGCCTTCGCAAGATGAGTAACATCCACGACAGTCCGCTGGAACATTCCGGCAGTCACAGCGGCTGTCTGTCCATTGAGACGTATCTCACTACGATAGTTGATGCCTTCAGGACGGATAAAAATCTTTCGCCCTTCCCATTCCTTCGGAAGCACCACTTTTGTGCGATATGTCACAGTGTAGAAATCACGATTCTCACGAAGGTCGGGAATGAGTTTAAGGTCATATTTGTTGTTCAATCCCTGATACGGTTCTGGAACGATTCCGTTCTCCACCAAAGTTGCAAGCACCGTGCCGGGAACTTTTGCCGGCATCCACACACCGGGATTGGAAGCCTGCTCCATCTCCCATGGTCCGGTCGCCTGCAGAATGCCGGCTGAACCCACACTCGAAGCCATTGCACAGAATGCAACCGCCACCAACAAAAACGACAACACGCTCTTCATCGATATTTCACCACTCCAAAATCACCTGATGCCGAGGATGAATCCGCGGGCGTTGGCGAAAGCCTTGAACACCGCAGGAGCGGGATTCTCTTCATCGGGCGCATACACGATACGGACATCTTTCGTGATGTCATCCACCTTGAAGCGTATGGAGTGACTGCCGCTCCCCGACGCCTCTCCAAGAACATCGTCACCGGCATAAACCTCCACTGTACCGCCGGTCATGTCGATGAGAACCTTGTAAGGACCTTCCGATCTTACGGTGCCGGACACAGCGCCGTCCGAAACGACAAGCCCGCCAGCCGCATTCGTCA
Organism: Kiritimatiellia bacterium; assembly: GCA_017936245.1. Lineage (GTDB taxonomy): Bacteria > Verrucomicrobiota > Kiritimatiellia > RFP12 > UBA1067 > UBA1731. The sequence goes on along the minus strand of JAGBFY010000554.1, from coordinate 7,286 downwards.
CTACGGACGGAGATGCGTCTGTAACGGCAAAGCGTCTGCCGAGTTCTCCGGAGAATGTGGGACGCCAGTCATACTCAACCGCGCCAATGTCCATCTTGCCATTATAAATGCGCTGTCCGCCAAGAACATCCACATCGCCGACGGACTCCGTCGCATACGCCGCATCACCGTTGTCGATAAGCGATACCGCGCCTGGGATCGGACGATATGCGGCATCCACCACAGCCCCGCTGGTACCAACGATTGTGTTGCAAAGCCGCACCGAATACTGATCAGCAGGAATAACCCTATCTAAATATTTGCCGGCAATTACATAACTGTTGGTGCAATACAAATTTCCATCACCGCCAAAATAGAACTTTCCGCCCAAAACCGCCGTATTCACAATCGCCTTGTCTTCATCGGTATTCCAAACCAACACCTGTGAAGCATCACTGTCTGCAAGATTTCGATTATGGGAACCTATGGTACAACCCTCAACGACTTCAGGGAAACACATTGTACCGTTGCCATAATTTCTGTCAACAATCGAACCGTACCAGTTGCAACCATAACCGGCGGCCCCAGACGCATCATTCAGCACGCCAAAATTACCGATGACCCGGCAACGACGCACCACCGCATTGTAGATAGTACCGACAGCAGCAGCATTATTGGAAACTACGCAGTTCTCGATTGTCGCTCCCAATGGTGATGCGGAAAAGAATGCAGCACCCATCATGTTATCATGAAGATCATTCTTAAGACCAACACCAACTCCGCGACCGCCGGTCAACGTAAATCCACGCACGACGGCGCCATTATTGGCATATACACATCTGACGGCATTCGTGCCAGTACCATATGTCTCGTTATCAACTTGATCGCCTGTCGCGGCGGCACCGACAATAAACGTCTCTTCCGCACCTGCTGTACCAATCAACGCCACATCTTCGGGAACGACAACACGCGATTCCACATTGCCGCTCACCATCTGAGAACCTTCCGCCCCTGCGTATATTCCTGGAGCAACATAAATCGTATCTCCTGAGAATGCAAGATCAGTCGCCGCCTTGACCGTTGCCTTCGCATAAGCGGAAGATTTACCGTCGTTGGCGTCATCGCCGTCGGCCTGCGACACATACCAAGTTCCGGGCTCATTCCATACGGCACCGATTCGCATCATGCCGTCATGAAGGATCGGCATGCGACCGTCAATATCACCCGTCATCAAACTGCGTGCAGTTCCATCCAGATCTTCTGAATAGGAACTTGCATTCTGAGCCAAAGAACGTACGCCCACACGATAATCGTTGTCATCCGCATTCGCAAATTGCGGCTCGTACGAGTACAAGCTGTCATTCCATCTGTTCTCGTTATAGGTTGTCTCATCTGTCAATCCGTAAACAAAACACGAATGCAGTTCGGACGAGCTGCTGTCCAACTTTTTGCGCCCGCTCGGTTCTCTGTCATTACGCAAGTCGTAAGTGCAGAAATATCCAATGTTGGCATCCTGATAGGCTCTCGTATTTTCCGTATTGTCTCCGTTCGTAATCCTGTTTCCCGCGAAAATGCACGACAGAAAGACGCCATAGTTCGTTATTTTTCTGTAGGCTTGGTTCTCCAGAATCATTGTACGTTTGACGATTCCGTAATTAACCGCCGGGTAAAGGCGGGCATAGTTATTGGAAATGACACAATCGAGACAATACGCCAAATTGCCGCTACTGGAAAATGCCGCTCCCCGCTGTTCAGCATTTTCATTCACCCCATTATACGGAGAATAACACCCTGTTATGGTGAACCCCTGAATAAACGCAGGATAGGAGTTCAGGGGATGCATATAAACACCACTGACGGCATCAACTCCCAAACCTTGTGTCGTGGAATCTGGCGCACCAACAATGAAAGTGCTACCAGCTCCAGATGTTGCAACAAAGCCAATGTTCTTGTAAGTTATCAATCGACGGATACAACGTGCATTATTAGCCTCGTTTGTTGCAGTTCCTGAATCATAAACACCAGGCGCGGCAAGAACAATCGGGAAATCTCCAGTTGCAGCATCGTTTGCTGCCTGAAGAGATTTCTTAGGTCCTACATTCTGCTCTTCAATGCGGTTTTCATAGTCGGTGGTGCCGTCCCATTCGTCGTTGCCATTTGCAGCGTCGACATAATACACGCCAGTCGCCTTGACTGCAGTCAACTCTACGGTCTTGTCTTCAACAGGATATGGATCAAGCGCAACTCGAACCCAGTTTCCTTCGCCTCGAAGAGGGAAACGGCAGTTCCGTTCGCCCCGGATATTGTCATTGCCGTAAACCGTAAAAGTCCGTTCTCCTTCGGCAAGCACCGGACACATCCTGTATATGCACGGAATTGCGGTTGGCGTGAACGTATCATTCACGGCGAATTCCCTCACCTCGCCATCGATCTCAACTTTCATCGCAGACTTGAACTTCACCGTCAGCGTGCCGCCCTCACAAACGGACATTGACGCCACAGTCAATGCGGCAAAACCTGCCTTCAGGATACTGGTATTGACTTTCATTTTCATGTTCATTCTCCTGTTATCGACTTACCTTATGACATTAAAATCTTATGCCGGCGGAAGACGTTCCAACCGGATGCGCTCTATGCGAAGTTTCCCCTCTCCGCCCTCGCGAATCAACAAATGATAGACATGTGATGCTTCTTTCTTGCTCAAATCCATCACATACCTGAACGTTCCCGAATCGCCGCCGGGCGTACAAACACGTCCGGAGCCGTATTTCCAAGGCTGTGCATTTACAAGCACAAGCGTCCATGTGGGCCCGCTCTTCTGAATGGTGTGGATATCGGCCACAAGACGAAACCTTGTTCCCTGCTCGCCATCCCACACACCTTTAGGAAATACAAACCATGCGTAGTGATTATCCAGCTTACAAAATTTTCCGTCACGCGGCTGAAGTGTCTTCTGTGTGACATTCGAAAGCATCGGGCATTCGTCCATGGGATTTGAACTCTCCCACACGACTTCAGACTTGAAGTTGCATTCAGGCGCGGCAAACTCAACCTCTATCATTTCCCCTTCTCTACCCCAGAAATTAACCGGTGCTACTCGGAAACGGTATTTCCTTCCCGGTTCAAAATATGCGCTTGGGAACTCCTGCTCATATTTCGCGGGGCGTTCATGTTCTCGCTGCCATACATCCCCGATAAAATCACGCCGGGTATGTACGCTCCACTTGCCTTCATCGTCAAGACGATCCAACATCACCCTATACACGAAAGGACGCGGCTCTCCCGATGTAACCGGTATGGTGAGCAGAACCCCGCCACTCTCCTTTTTCGAAGCTTCCACCGTCAGCATCGAACCATCCGCGAAATGCGGCACTGCGTAAATATCCTTGCGGTTCTTGAGACTGTAAGGAGCGGAAGCGGAATCAAACGGCCACGGAATCATCCACGGATTTTCGGCTCGATACTCCGTGCCATCACGCACATCAAACCGGCGGAATACAATCCGCGACGAATACACATCCACGATCAGAACACCGTAATTCTGATTCGCCGGCGAACTGTAACCAACCACACCGGAACGGCCGCTCCCCCACTTCTGGAGACATCCAACATTGACTGATGTGAATTCGCCCTGCCATATCGCGCGCTCTTCGGCAAGAGTGCCGTGTGTATGCCCGGAAATGTTCACAACCTGCGGATACTTGTTGAATATAGCCCTCTTTTTCGGATGCCCTGTGCCGCAGCGCGTAGTGACGGCCGGCGGTTCGTGCGCAAACACGAACACCGGCTTCCCGGGATTGGCGGCTGCGGCATCAGCGATCATCTTCTCGCACTTGGCAAAATCCACCCCTCCGGTCATCACCTGCGGAAGCACAACATACGGAAATCCCTTTATGCTTCCCTGCGCATACGGACCGTTCTCCGCGCCGATATGACGCTGCATCTGCGCATAAGCCTCGGTTGCATGCTGCGCCCATTCCTTCCGACTGTTTCCCTTGTAATCAAAATAATCGTGGGCGGCATATACGAAAAGTTCCTTCGGCCGTTCAGCGGCAGAAACACCGGCATACGCTTCTTCGACGGTTTTACGGTACGCGGCATATCCTGTAGGATAATGATAGTCCGCCACATCGCCCACGTTCACAATCATCTCCACCGCATGCCTGCGGAAAAGATCGTACGCCAGCTTTACGCGCCCGCATGTGGATCTAGTCTTGCCGATATGCGTATCCGTAAGCACTCCAATGCGAAGCAGCGGCTTTTCACCGGCGAACGCTACCCCCGCACCTACCAGCGGAAACACGCCGACACAACCGATGAATTTTCTTCTGCTTATCATTGCCGATCATCCTCCATTTTCTCAAGTCTGAGACCCGCAATCCAGAATTTGCCCTTTACATTCCACGAGCGCACCCAAAATTGCGGAGCGGCTTTTGCAATCTTGGAACTGGCGGCAATCTTAAGTGTGAACGTCTGATGCATCCAATCGTATGTTCCGCACCAGTAGCGCAGGTCGTGGAAAGGACTCTGCGCGTATTCGACATCCATGCCGCCCGCAGCGAAATCAAGTCTCATACCCTTGCGACCTCTGGCGTTCGGATGAATATCGATTCCTTCTCCCCGCACAAAACACGAAACGCGATAACTTGCCCCAGGAACAAACTTTCCGGCAATCGATGACAAATCAAGAGCAACGCTGACATTATGACCCTTTGTTTCCAATCGGACTGAATTCTCCCTGCCCAAACGGACCTTGTCATCAACAAAACTTCCTTTTGAAGGATCGACCTCCCATGAAAGCCCTTTAAGAAGATTGACGGCGGAACTTTGTTTTCTGCGCGCAAGTTCCGCCGGAACTGATGCGGCATCAAGAAACTCCTTACGATTGTTCTCAAGCGGCGCCACGAATCGCTTACGAAGTATCGCAATGCGCTTTGCCTCTATGGAATCTTTTTCTACGGCCTTGATTGCCGCATTGAGATAACCCGAAAGCTCCGCCATCACCTTATCGCTGTAGATTTCGCGATATATCTGCAACTGCGTTGGTGGATAAATCACCGGACCTATTTCCGTTTCGGGAATCAGCGACGGAACGGCAACCTTTCCTATCCAAAGTTCCTCAAGACGGTCGAAGAAGCGCGCCATGCTTGCCGCCCCGGCACCGAACATCAGCCTATGGTGTTCGGACAGCAGCGCTTCGACGTCCAGATCGGGGTTCCATGCAAGCTTCGAGAACACGTAATAGTTGAGATACTGATAGAACAATGTGTCATTCTGCTGATTGGATTCGATGTAGCACCCGTCAACGTAAGGGGCGATGCGTTTGTGAAATTCGAAATACGCCCGTGGTGCGTGTTGCGGAACGCCGTGCGCCTGAAGCCATCCATAGTTTTTCATCGGATACGTCCACGCCCATGATATCCTGCGGCCTATCTTCTTCGACCAGTTCCTGACGAACTCGACCTGCTTATCAAGGATATCCTTTCTTGAACACGCCCAAGGTCCGCCGACCGCCACCGTAACCGCCACATTGTCGGGGATGTCGAAATCAGGTATGAGTCGGCACGGACCGTAGGCCATCTGGGTGACGAAACCGTCAAGACCTTCCGCCTTGACCGCATTCGCGACCATAACCGTATTGCTCCACACAAGATCGGAGCAGTAGCCTGTCGCGAGCGCAAAATCGTTTGTCTGATTGTAGCGAGCCATGCAGTTCCGGCAATAGCATTCCTGCATTCCGTCCTGCGGCATTATGTCCACATACTTTTCGCCTTTGCGGATTTTTTCAATCGTATCGGCGCGAATGACATCCCACACGGGGGAAGTATGGCAGAGCTGACCTGCCCGGCGGCGTTTCCTGGAGGGCAGTTCGGTGCAACGAGAGCCGTCTTTGCGAAGCTGGAAGTATTCGGGATGCGTGGCGGCGAAACGCTGCGGAATATTGAACTTGTTCAGTCCGTGACAGCTTGGCGGACGGTTGCAGTTCTCCCTCAGGCGGAGCTGACAAAGAGCTCTTTTGTCCGGCTCCCCGAACTTATCCTTTGAATCCGGCATCCTGCCGTTGTTCCAGAAATAGCAGTTGCGCACATTGAACTGCGGCTTCACCGTATCGTCCGTCTCAGGAACGCGTATCGACTTCGCCTTTGGGATTACCGTGCCGTATTCATCGGGGAAATAGAAACGCACACCGGCATAGCGCTCAAGGAATTCACACACCGCGAACGAAGTCGCGTGTTCCTGATGGGGATACTCCCCCTTTGCAAGACTGGCGCCGAGATCGCACTTGGGATCGTCGCGTCCGGCAAGATAGATCCTGCCGTCCATGCTCTTTATGCGGAACGCATCGCGCGGAAGGCCGGAAACATCGATTCCGGCGTCACGAGACCATCTTGAATCGCCGACGAAAATCTGTACAACTTTCTTTCCCGGCTTATTCTTTAACGGAACTGCACTTCCGAAAATCTGCGATAGATGGTTTGTGAGATCCGCGGCGGCGAACTGCGCCGTCTTCGCCGCTTCCATTGGAACGACCACCTCGACTTTGCCGGGCTCAAGGACAATATCCTTGCCCTTCGCCGTGAATGCAAAAGCAAGCAATCCTGCCATGACGAAATTAAACGCCGTTCGAGCAGGATTGTATCTGAATATGTCAACATCTGACATTGCGTTTCCTCCGTAAAATCCTATTTGTCGACTCTCGTTCCACCAATGGCGCCGGAAGGAATATCTCCATTGCGCTCAGAGACGGGTTTTTGATCCGTTCCAGCAGACGGCACACAGCCGTATCGGCAATCTCATTACATGGCTGATGTATCGTCGTCAACTGTGGAGTCATGATTTTCGCATGCTGAACATCGTCAAAGCCCGCAAGCATGATGTCTTCGGGAACGCGCTTTCCAAGCGCATCGAGAGTATGCTTCAGATAGGCGGCGGCCGTATCGTTGCCGCAAACTATCGCATCGGGGTTGTGCTTCTTCAAATATGCACGGATTTTCGCAACGTCATCAGGCTCTGAAAGGAGTATATTTGTGCATTTATGCCCCCCCCCCCCCATGAAATTGCAACATTGACGCCTGCAAGCCTGTTGCACACACTTGCGGCCCAATGTCTGCGCATCAGGAAATGGATGTTCCTTGCCCCTTTTGAAATGAGATGCTCAGCCAATCGCCGCCCAGCTTCGAAATTGTTTATGCCGACAAGATCGAATTCACTCCGTCCGGGCGACGGAACTATGTCGTAGTCAATAAGCACGACAGGAATGTTGGCCTCGGTCAGAATGGAGACTATCTCCCTGTTTATCCGTGTCG
>JAGBFY010000553.1 GCA_017936245.1 Kiritimatiellia bacterium | reverse complement strand
TTCGATTCAATTCCTCGAAGTTGGTCGTAGGCTTGGGATTGAAAAGCTCCTCTGAAGCCTCATCAAGCTTCTGCTGAAGCTCATCGATCTTCTTTTCCGCAGTCTCAACACGCTTCTTGAGTTCTTTGACTCGCGGCGCGTTCTTTGCCCGTTCGGCGGCCCTCTGCTGACGCAGTTCCTTTGCGGTGGGTGAAGAGGAGGCATCGGGGGATCGGGAACCGTCCTGTACGGCAGCGGGACGGACTCCGCCGGACTGCGCCGCCATCTGCGCCTTCTTTTCGCAATAGTAGTCGTATCCACCGGGGAAAGATCTCACCCCTTCACGTGTAATCTCAAGAACCGAAGTCGCCACTTCACGCACGAATTCAATGTCATGCGAGACGATGAGAATCGTGCCGGTATATTTCTTCAGCGCATCCTGCAGAAGACGCCGTCCGTCAAGATCGAGATGAGTTGTCGGTTCATCGAGAAGAAGGAAATTCGGCGCGGTCAGGAAGAGGCGCAAAAACGCAAGACGTATCTTCTCGCCGCCGGAAAGAACGCCTGCCGGCTTCTCGATGTCGTTCTCGTCAAAACCGAACGCGCCCAACTGGTTGCGGAACTGCTTCTCAGGTCCGCCGCCGTGCGCATCCCACGCGTTCTTCGCATTGCGGTACACCGAAACGTCCGGCGGGATCGTTTCGGCGAATTCCTGCGACAGATAGCCCGGAACGACATTGTGCCCCAGCACAGCCTTGCCGCCCGTAGGCTGACGCGTTCCGGCGATAATGCGCATGAGAGTCGTTTTGCCGAGACCGTTATAGCCGATGAGAGCCACCTTGTCTCCACGCGTGATGTTGAAAGAGACGTCGTTAAGGATGTTCTTAACGCCATCGTACGAGAACGTCAGGTTTTCGCACCGGAACATCTCAATTCCGCTAGAGGGAGGCTCCGCAAGACGGAGCCTCCCGGACTGCGTATAGCGTTTCGGGAGAACTATTCGCACCTCGTCTATCTTGTCAATGAGCTTCTGACGGCTCTGCGCCTGGGCTGCCTTCGATGCAGTTGCGCGGAAGCGGTCGACAAAACGCTGAAGCTGTTCGCGATGGTGATCCTGATTCTCCTTCGCCGCCTTCAGATGTTCGTAGCGCACTTCGCGCTCGTGGAGATACCAGTCGAGATCACCTTCATAGCGCGTGACCGTCTCAGCATCGACTTCAACGATTATGTCCGTAAGAGTCTTAAGCAGATAGCGGTCGTGGGAGATAAGCATCAGCGTGCCCTGATACTGCTTGAGATACTTCTGGAGCCATTCAACCGCCGGGAGGTCGAGATAGTTCGAAGGTTCGTCCAGAAGAAGAAGATCAGGAGTGGAAGCAAGAACACGCGAGAGCTCCGCTCGCATACGCCAACCGCCGGAAAAGGACTTGAACGGCTTGTCGAACTCCTCGACAGAGAAGCCCAGACCACCGAGCGCAACCTTTACGCGAGTCTCGAGATCATAGCCACCCATATGCTCGAACGCCGTCTGAACCTCACCATACTCCTTGAATACGTCCTCGCCTGCATCCATGCGAGCCTCAAGGGCTTTCATCTTCGCCTCGAGTTCACAGAAGCCGGGAACGCCACGGACCGCGTACTGGAGAAGCGTCTCCTCAGGAAACTCAGGCTCGGGATTCTGTCTGGTCGATCCGATGGTCGGAGAGCCTTCGATTATGAGTTCGCCATGGTCGGTCGAGAGTTCATCAAGGACAATCCTGAAAAGCGTGGATTTGCCGCTGCCGTTCGGACCGACAACACCCACACGCTCACCTTTGTTGACGCGGAACGTGACATCCGTCAGAACGTTCTGGTGTCCGTAATGGACTGAAATGTTTCTGAAATCTAGCATTACAAGTAAAACACGTCAGTTGGAACCTTTGTCCTGCACTGTTGCGAGGGAGAAGTTCCACACGCCTGCGTTCCGGCAGGTATCGATGACGGACATGAGAGACGAATACGAAGTCTCCTTGTCGGCACGGAGAACAACCGGCTGCCCCGGATAGAACTCCGCAACCTTGCGAAGACGTCCCTCAAGATCAGCAAGCGTGAGTTTACGTGCATTGACCGTAACGGAACCGTCCTTAGCGACATTGAGGATCACTTCACCGGGAAGACGTCCAGGAGTCTCAGCCGAAGAAGCGGACGGCAGAGAGATCGCAACTTCGCTCTCCCACTGCGAGAACACGCTCGCCGTCACAAAGAAGCACAGGAGAAGGAATATGACATCCAGCATGGACGTCAGGGCGAATGCAGGAGCCTTCCCCCTTCTCTGCCTACCGGAGAACTTCATCGGCAAGCTCCTCGAGTTCCGCGATGCGCTTTGCGGCGCGGCGGCGGAAGAAAGCATACGCTGCAAGCGACGGAATCGCCACAACCAAACCGAAAATCGTTGTGACGATCGCCTGTGAAACGCCCTGTGCAAGCACAACCGGCTTGGCGTTAGCCGCGACATCGGACGCAATGCCGCCAAAAGCGGAGAACATTCCAAGAACAGTACCCAAAAGACCCACCAGCGGAGCGATTGCAGCTATATCCGCAAGCCATTCAACTGACGCATGCATGGCATCCGCAATACGACCGCCTACAGCCTCGGAATCTTTCGCCCTGCGTATATCCTCTAACATATCGGGCAACGCTCCACGGCGATGCGCAAAGGACACATACACGCAAACGGCAAATGCGATAACGGAAAGAGCGGCGAGCACCCACATAAGGAAGCCGCCGTATTCCCAGGCTTGACGGAATGTTATAGCGTTCATATCGGTTTAACCTATGTTTGAGAAGAGATACTAATCGATCAAAGCTTAATGCCTAGACGCTCCTTGGCCCACACGCCCCAAACACAGAGCTCGTACATAAGGCAGAGCGGCACGGCCATCAGAATCTGACTCATGGGATCCGGAGGTGTGAGAACCATACCGAGGACGAAAGCCAAAACTATCGCAAACCTGCGGTACTTGCGGAGCATATCGGAAGTGATGATACCCAACCACCCAAGCACAAAGAGAATAAGCGGCACCTGAAACACCATGCCGAACGCAATCACGAGCTTCAGCACTATTGAAGTGTACCCTTCGATGCGAACTGTCGTAACCGGCAGATGCACCCAACCATTGATCCAGTCAAAGAACTCGACCGCCCTCGGCGCAATACGCGAATAGGAAAACCACACACCGACGGCAAAGCACCCCGCTCCCGCAAAAAGATAGAAAAGTATCGCCACCTTCTCACGCTTGGTTAGTGCGGGGAATATGAAACGAAGAAGAAAATATATCACGAACGGAAACGAAAGAGCAGTACCGCCCCACATGGCGATCGAAATGATCGTAGAGAATCCGCTCATCAGGTCAAGACCCTCCACCCGCAGCTTACCGGCCGCCTCAAGTGCCGCGGCCGGCGACTTGAGCCAATCGAGAATCTGCGGTGAAAATACACCGGCAATGACACAGCAAATCACCCACGAGATGGCTGCGTTCAGCAGACAGTCGCGCAGTGCGACTATGTGTTCAAAGAAAGGCCGGGGCGGATCATTCACCGCATCGGGATTGTCCAGAATCTCTCGTATCTTACCCATTCTTGTTTTCCGTCGTTTCTGTTGTGGACGGTGATGAAGCGGCTTCACTTCCTGCTGAAGCTACATTATCTGCCGAGGATCCGGAACCGGCTTCAGACGAAGAATCCTCACCTGACGACTCATCCATGGAGGGACCGGAATCGTCCATTCCGTAATAGTCCTCTTCATATCCGTCCGAATAGTGTCCAGGATAGTCGGGATTCTCCGAATCATAGTCGTCATACGGCTCATCGGAACCATCCGAAATATCAGTGATGGCACGATCGGCACCGTCCTCAGGAATGTCAATGTATTCCTTCTTGATCTCATCGGCCGTCTTCTTCATCTCCTCGTCCATCGTCATGAGCTGACGCTTGAACTCGTCCGCCGCGCGACGCAGCTTGCTCATGATCTCGCCGACCTTGCGGGCGGCGGAAGGAAGATTTTTCGGACCGACAATGATAAGAATCACGGCGAGCAGCACAAGCCACTCGCCGCCACTGACGGAATCAAACACAAAGGCGAACATCCGTCTGAAACAATCTTATTTGTGCTTGAAGATTGCGAACTCGCCGCGACGGTTGAGGGACCATGCCTCTTCACCGGAACCGGCAACGGCAGGCTTCTCTTCGCCATAGCTCTTCGTCTGCATACGGTCGCCGGCGATGCCGAGCGTAGCCATGTAGTCGCGGATGGAGATGGCGCGGAGATCGCCGAGAGAAAGGTTGTACTCGTTGGAGCCACGGTCATCGCAGTTGCCTTCCACAATCACGACACGGCCAGGATTATCCTTGAGATGCTGAGCGACAGCTTCGATCTTGGCGAGCTCTGCGGAAGAGAGGTTGGATGCATCGAATCCGAAATATACAGGAGCGAATTCAACATCCGTGCAGCGCACATAGTTGGGATCCTTGTCAAACGGAACCTCTGTGGCAGCCATGCCGCTTTCGTCCGTCACGCCTTCAACCGTCTCAATACCACTGCCGGTTGCCATATCCTTGCCAGTAAGCGCATCGGCATCAGCATCGGCTGCATCGTCATATTTGCAACCTGCCACCGTGAGAGCGAACGCGCCCATGAGCGCCATCATTGTCTTCGAGAACTTCATTTGAACTATCCTCATTTAGTTGTTTAAATCTTAAAGGTGAAAAACAGCGTGTATAATACAAAAAGCCGTCTCAAAAATCAAGCGAGATTTGAAAACTCCCGATATTTAGCGGCTAAGAGCCTCAACCTTGCCTGACGCATTCTGCGGCAGGCCCCAATCCACCGGGATCCCCCTACGCTGCCTTGAAAGGAAGTCGAATCCAGCAGGGAAATTGCCGCCATGCCCACCCTCGAAAAGCGTGATCCTCACGTTGCCAGAAGTGCGGCGGAAATGGATCCGCCTTTTGGCATCATAGAACGGATCTGAAACCTTCTCAGTTTCAAGTCCGGCCGGGATGCTTCTGTTCGCCTCGATTGCGGCAATATGCTCTTCGGAAATCTCCGCGCCTTTTTCGCACAGGGCGTTGAATCCCCGGATTGCGTGACCAACCGGCACGGAACCGGTCCAGCCATCGTGAATACCCGTTGCTATGTACGCGGGGGTCTTTGCAGCCTTTGCCGCCGCAAGCCACGTCAACGGGGAGCGTTTGGCATATTCCGCCACCTTCTCGGACGGGATGCCGCCACAGGCCTTCTCC
>JAGBFY010000552.1 GCA_017936245.1 Kiritimatiellia bacterium | reverse complement strand
TATTCGCTCAATACGCGCATGACCCATGAGGCGGCGTACAACCGCTACCGTCACGAACTCGAGAATATCGGAATCGACAGCGTGTCGGCATTCCGCCGCATCATCCACTCCACCCAAAGCCTCGAATCCGCCCACCGTAGGAAGCGGCTCGACGAACAGCGCGACGGGACGAAAATATCGCCGACTAGTCAGCTTCTGCGGTATCTTCCGCAACCATGTGAAGACCGTGGGAGTGATAAAGAAAGCGCATAGAAAGTGTAAAAGAAAGTAATAAAGAAAGTGCATAGAAAGTATAAAAGAAAGTAATAAAGAAAGTAATAAAGAAATATCACCCGTTCGTCTTGATATTTTGTCCGGGATAGGCTATAATACAGGTGCCATTTTTGAAAGGTCTATTTGATATTATGGATATGTCGAAATACATAGGTGAGGCGACTGCCTACGACAAGAAATTGATGCTCGAGCGAAAAGAACCGTTGAGTTGGCTCAAGAGTATCAGTGCGTTCGCAAATACCTTTGGTGGCGTGTTGTTGTATGGTGTGGATAATGACGGTAATCTTGTTGGACTTGAAAATGCCGAGCGCGATGCAGAAGATATCAGCGAAATGATCAAGTGTCTGATGGATCCCGTTCCGGAATTCACCTTGTCACTTCACGAGGAGGATGGTCGTAAGTTCGTCATGGTCTCGGTCAATGCCGGAACCGAGACACCGTATTACGTGTTTATCAAAGGTCATCGCGATGCGTATATAAGAATTGGTAACGAAAGCGTAAAAGCAAACTCAATAGACCTCAAACGACTTGTCCTCAAGGGAGAGAAACGTTCCTGGGATTCGTTGACGTCGAGTCACAAGCGGGCGAACTTCGCCTTTGAGACGTTGCGGGCTGAATATTTCTCAAGGACGAAGCTGGAGTTTGTGGAAAGTGATTTTGACTCATTCGGTCTTGTGGAGGGTGGAGGATTGTTGACCAATGCGGGTGCGCTTCTCGCGGATAAGTCTCCCGTTCGTCATTCGCGTGTGTTCTGCACGCGATGGAACGGGCTTACGAAGTCGAACGGAGTGATGGAAGCGTTGGACGATGATGAGTTTTCGGGTGGGTTGCTCAATCTCCTTGATGCCGCTAAAGGATTTGTGAAGGTAAACTCAAAGACAAAGTGGCGGAAAATGGAAGACGGCAGCGGACGAGTTGAATATCCGGAATATCCATCCGCCGCCGTGGAAGAGGCTATTGTGAATGGCCTTATACATCGTGACTATCTTGAAATCGGAAGCGAAGTCCACATCGACATGTTTGATGACAGGCTGGAAGTGTATTCGCCTGGCGGAATGGTTAGCGGAGAGTTTATTCAGTCGCTTGATACTCGTGCCGTCGCTTCAAAGCGCCGCAATCCAGTTATAGCCGATTTGTTTCAGCGTCTCTCGCTCATGGAGCGTCGCGGCAGCGGATTCGGCAAGATTCTTGATGCGTATCAGTTCGAGTCAGAGAAGCGGGGGCGGTCAATCTTGCCGCAGTTTCGTTCTTCCTCGTCTGAATTCCATGTCATCCTTCCAAACTTGAATTACGAGACACATGAATTGCAGCCCGTGACCGGAATCAATGCAAATGGAGCGGGTGGGGATGCCGAAGTGTCCAACAATCCCATCTCAACAACCTTAACGGAAGGACGAAACGCAAGGATCATCATTCGTGCGATAAAGGCTAACGGTCATGTGACGATTGTTGAACTTTGCCGAAAGACCCGACTTTCAACAAGCGGTGTCTATAAAACCATTGCAGCCTTGAAAGAGGCAGGAATGATTCGTCGTGTCGGCCCGACCAAGGGTGGATACTGGGAAGTGGCGGAATGAAAGTAATGGAGGATAAGAAAATCTGGGGTCACACCCTTTGAAAAAGTGAGATAAGTTTAAAATAGTGGGTGGATATTTGATTAATTGGATGATTTCTGTTGGTTCTTGAAGGGACAGACCCTTCAAAAGGCAACGCGCAAGCTGCGCGTTGTACGGTTTGGGTTAATGTAAATGGATGGGATAGGATTTCGTCCGCTCCATAATCTTGAGAATCAATCCAAATCATATTCGCAGCATCATTTGCAACAGGAGAATGAGCGATTTCTCAATTTCCGCAATCCCCATGTTCGTGTTCAATTCTCACGTATTATAGAGGCACTTGCAAAACCCCTGTAGGAAGAATCTGGGGACACACCCTTCGGGGAAGTGAGATAAGTTAAAAAGAGATAGTGAATATTTGATTGCGTCGCACCACGTTGTATGCCGCGAATGCGGAAAGTAAAAATATCTCTATTCCTGTCATAACAAAAAGCGCACCCATTTACAGATGTGCCTTGCATAAACTACTTATACTAAAAACGAGTTACAATCTCTCAATATTTTGAACAAGAGCGTTTGCCATCAGATTGCGAAGCTCATTGGCTTTTGCAATGTTTCCAGCGAATCTCTGAATTGCCTTATCGAGATTAGGCTTTGAATTGGGAGCACTCTTCATCTGTAATCAATCCTCTCTCGTTTGCTTTCATGGCAGCTTCAACTATTCGATCGCCTTCTATCGCACCGTCGTTTTTTGCTGTTTTTAGCGCATCAAACACCGGTTGACAAGGTATCCCCTCGTATCCTTCGTACTGAATTGTCTGACAGGCCGTCCTGTCTTTGACACGAAACTCTCGCGGCAAGCGACGACGGACACGCATACCGCTTCCTACATAAATCACTCCAGGATTAGTCGGCACAAGGTTTAACATCCCGACCACCGAAGCTCCTCTGAGATAGGCATTTTCTCCAACCATTGCTACGCCCACCCCATAGAAATCATTTTCACCAGGAACATGATGTTTGATCTGATAAACCCCATGACACAGGCGAGTTAGAGTGCCAGCTCTTTCCATTGCTACCAAATTCTGACGAGAAACGCCAAACTCCTCCGCTTTTGCGGAGGTTATCACACCAAAGTTGTCTTCGGCGACTCCCCATATTTTATCATACGCTTTCATGTCAAAAGTATTTAAATTCTTTTACAATTTGATCAACGACGTATAATTTATCATATGAGAAGCCTCTAAGTCAACACTGATTGGTCAAAATGTAAAAGAGTTCTTTACATTTTGACAACACAACCGTCCCACCTCCGTACATGTCTTTGAGGGAAAATCAAGGGACCCTTCAAAAGTGCTTGATCAGGGGGCATGTTAGGTGATTTGAGGGGTATCTTTCTTATATCTTTCTTACGGCAGAATCTGCGCCATCGGCGGCAAGATTTCGTCCGCACTGTAATCTTGTAAATCTTGTTAATCCTGTCGTAGGCTATAAGCGGGTTGAGAATTCGTCCGAACTGAAATCTCATGATAGGATGAGAATAATCCGAATAGAATTCTCCTTAGGGTTGTAATGGCGCGAGCGCGAGAATTGCTCCGAAGAGAATTCTCATTTTCAGTGGCGTACAAGGGTTGCTGATCAGTTTTCGACCTTGGAGTTGGAAGGATGTGATATAATCAGCGTGTTAAATAAAGGAAAAGAATATGGCGATGGCTAAAACATATTTCGGCGAAAGTCGGTGCAATGAAAGAGCGTTGGCATGGTTCAATGGGAATACGTTGACACATGTTGTCGATCTCTGCGTCATGCCATTGTCGTTGTATTCACCTCTGTTCATGAAGGATCGCGTCAGGTGTATGTGCGTGACATAGAACCCTGCTGCGGAGTCAAGTGAGTTTCAACAGAAAAAGGAGACAAAGTCATGGAGATTGAACTAACACCAGTAAATTTTGAAGAGGAAGTGTTGAAGTCCAGCATGCCTGTGCTCGTGGACTTCTGGGCGCCATGGTGTGGCCCGTGCCGGATGCTTGCCCCCATCCTCGCGCAGATTGCGCAAGAGAAGTCGGGAATGCTCAAGGTCGGAAAGGTGAATGTGGACGAGGCTGCGGAGCTCGCCGCCCAGTACGGCATAAGCAGCATTCCCGCGCTCCTTCTTTTCAAGGGAGGGCAGGTCGCGGCGCAGACCGTGGGCTTCATGCAGAAGGCGGATCTTGAACGTTTTGCGGCGCAATGATGCACTGCCCGTGTGCTGTGGCAAGTGACATATGTGGTCGATTGTTTCGTTGTTCGCGTCATCGCTGATTGCCCCGTTCTTTGTGGAGGTTTCGCCGGAGGTTCGCTCAACGTATGTTTCGCTGGGCAAGCTGATGGAGGATCGTCCAATGTTGGTTGTGGGATCCCGTGTCGGTTTTGATGCGGGTGACTTTGGGCGTTTTGGAATCCGGAACTGGGAGGTAAGTTCGCTGACGGATCGTCGAAGTGACGCCCACCGTCACGCCGCATACCATTCGGAGTTCGGCCCGACATGGCAGTACAGTCTGGAGCTGGCTGAGAAGTGGCGTTTCAACAGCGACTTCACAAGATCATGGACGATTTACCGTGGATTTAGAGGGTCCAGCTCTTCTTCAAACCGCACTTACCATTGGTGGCAGGTGGAGCAGTCCCTTGACAATCCGTATATTGTTCCGTTCTGGCGGTTGAGGCGGTGCGTTCACGGCAACGAGTACTTCTATTTCAAATTTGGTGTGAGGCGCAGATTTCCCATTTGGGAAGGGCTGTCGGTCACGCCGTCGGTGTTTGCCGAGGGTGGAAGCTCGAAATGCGTGGAACGCATTGTTGGAAAGAAGCCCGGAGGCGGAGAATGGAAAGATGATGTGTCTGCGGCGTCGTTCCGGCTTGAACTGAACTGGTCTGTTTCCGAGAACGTGACGCTGTTCGCGTATGCGGAACAGTACATGGTTGTCGGAAGCGACATGCGGGAAGCCAACGGCGCCAATCCGTATCGTTGCGCCCACAACGACTGGACACTTGGCGGATTCGGGGCAAGATTCAAGTTCTAAGTGTCCGGAGTCGGATGGCAGTTTAGCGGTTCAGGTGTGATTTTGGTGATGGCGTGATATCGTGATATAATGTCGGCTATGAAGAAAAAGGATATATCGGCAAATGGTGCGTTGCCTTCTGTTTGGCTTTCAATGGTTCCAATCGTCGTGCTGGTGACGCTTCTCTACTTTGCGGTGGGTACGTTCGGTACGGATACGCTGTCCGGTGCGAGCCAGTTGGCACTGCTGTTCTCGGGGGGAGTGGCTGCGGCGTTGGGCGTAGGTGTGTACAGGCTGTCGTGGACGGCGATCGAACGTTCGATAGTCTCCGGAATTGGAGACGTGATGCCGTCAGTTCTGATTCTGCTGGTGATCGGTGCGTTGAGCGGAGCCTGGATGGTGAGCGGCATAGTGCCGGGGTTCATCTACTACGGCATGAAAATCATACATCCGAAGTTTTTTCTTGCGACCGCATGTG